>JAQGJF010000383.1 GCA_028290765.1 Tardiphaga sp. | reverse complement strand
CACCATCGCCGACGCCCGCTTCATGAAGCCGCTCGATATCGACATGATCATGAAGCTCGCCCGCGACCACGAGATCCTGCTCACCATCGAGGAAGGCTCGATCGGCGGGTTCGGTTCCCATGTCATGCAGGCATTGTCCGACAACGCCATGCTCGACGGCGGACTGCGGATGCGCTCGATGGTGCTGCCCGACGTCTTCCTCGACCACGACAACCCCACCGCGATGTACGCCCGCGCCGGCCTCGACGCCAAGGCCATCGTCACCAAGGTGTTCGAGGCGCTCGGCAAGGACTTCAAGAGCGAGACGGTGAAGCTGGCCTGAGCCCGACACGCCTTTGTGCACAGCGGGTCGCGCGAAAGCGCGCCCCGTGACAGGCTCCGCGAAGCCATCCAGGGCCGCGCAGGAAGACTGAATTTATATTGCCACATCACCTCGCGTAGACGAGTAAAAGCGTCACGCAACCAATGAAAATCTATCTCGCCGGTCCCGATGTCTTTCTGCCCGACGCGCGCGAGGTCGGCCGCGGCAAGGTCGAGATCTGCGCCCGTTTTGGCATGACCGGGCTGTATCCGCTCGACAACGCCATCGATCTTTCCACAGCGGACGCTTCGTTGCAGATTTTTCGCGGCAACGCCGCCATGATGGATGACGCCGACGCCATCATCGCCAACCTGACGCCGTTCCGCGGCCCCGGTGCCGATGCCGGCACGGTCTACGAACTCGGTTATATGGCCGGCCTCGGAAAATTCTGTCTCGGCTATTCCAACGACCCGTCAGCCTATGCCGACCGGGCCGCGAAATTCACGGACGTGCATGCGAGCAACGGCCAATTGATCGACGCAGAGGGACTAACGGTGGAAGATTTCGGCCTCAGCGACAATCTGATGATGGTCCACGCGCTCGACCTGCATGGCGCTGCGCTGGTCACGCCGCGGCAGCTGCCCGCGGACATCTGGCATGACCTGACGTCGTTCGAAGCCTGCGTTAAACTCGCGGCCACGCACTTCGCCGCCTCCAACCGGGCATCGGGCTGAACGTGACCACGAAGCCCTCTCCCCGCATGCGCGCGGACCTGCTGCTGGTCGAGCGCGGCCTGTTCGAAAGCCGGGCGCGGGCCCAGGCCGCGATCGAAGCCGGGCTCGTCACCGCCAATGCCAAGCCGATCGCAAAACCGTCGGAAACCGTGCCGGTGGACGCGGAACTGCAGGCGCAGCCGGCGCATCCCTTCGTGTCGCGCGGCGGCGTCAAGCTGACCGGCGCGTTGGAGCTTTATCCGATCGAGATCGAAAACCACGTCTGCCTCGACGTCGGCGCCTCGACCGGCGGCTTCACCGAGGTGCTGCTGGCCAACGGCGCCAGCCTGGTATTCGCCGTCGATGTCGGCCGCGGCCAGCTGCATCCGTCGTTGCACGGCCATCCGAAAATCGTCTCCATGGAGGAGACCGATATTCGGACCTTCGAGAACAAGCGGCTGCCGGCGCGGCCCGATGTCGTGGTGATCGACGTCAGCTTCATTTCGCTCAAAGCGGTGCTGCCGGTGGCGCTGTCGCTGGCCGCGGCGCCGATGCATCTCCTGGCGCTGATCAAGCCGCAATTCGAGGCGCCGCGGAAACATTCCAAGCGCGGCATCATCCGCAACGCCGCCGTGCACCAGGCGGTGTGCGACGACATCATGGCTTTCGCCCGGTCGCTCGGCTGCGAGGATATCGAGGTGTTTCCCTCCCCCATCACCGGCGGCGACGGCAATATCGAGTTCTTCATCGGCGCCCGCCGTGGTTGAACGCCTGACCATCGATCATGTCGGCCATCACGGCGACGGCGTGGCCTTTGCCGGCGGGCAGACCCTGTTCGTGCCCTATGCGCTCGGCGGCGAGACCGTCGAGGCGGATCCCGTCACCGGTCATCCCGACCGCCGGCAACTCAGCCGCGTCGAGCACGCCAGCGCGGAACGGATCGCGCCGTTCTGCCGGCATTTCGGTGCCTGCGGCGGCTGCGCCATCCAGCATTGGCAGCCGGAGCCTTACCGGGCGTGGAAGCGCCAGTTGGTGGTCGACACCCTCGCCCATGCCGGTATCGAATGCCCGGTCGATGAACTGGTCGATGCACACGGCGCCGGCCGCCGCCGCATCACCGCCCACGCCCGCCGCGGCGGCGACGGCGAGTTGCGGGTCGGTTTCGCGGCGGCGGGCAGCCACGCCATCGTGGCGATCGACGATTGCCCGATCCTCGATCCCGCGCTGAACGGCGCGCTCGATGCCGCGCGCGCGCTGGCGGAGGTGCTCGAGCCGACCAGCAAGCCGCTCGATATCCAGATCACCGCGGCCCAGAACGGCCTCGACGTCGATGTCCGAGGCTCCGGGCCGCTGCCGGCGGCGCTGATCGCTGTGCTGTCACGCGTCGCCGAGCAACACCGGTTGGCGCGTCTGACGCGTCATGGCGAGTTGGTCTTGATGCGCACGCCACCGGTGATCGGCGTCGGCACCGCCCAGCTGACGCTGCCGCCGGGCTCGTTCCTGCAGGCGACCATCGCCGGCGAGGAAGCGCTGGCGGCGCTGGTGGTCCGGCATTCCAAGGGCGCCAAGCATATTGCCGACCTGTTTTGCGGGGTCGGTCCGTTCGCGCTGCGGCTCGCCGCCAAGGCGCGGATCGCGGCGTTGGACAGCGACGCCAATGCGGTGGGCGCGCTGCAGAAAGCGGCGATGGCGACCGCCGGCCTGAAGCCGATCAAGGCCGAGGCCCGCGACCTGTTCCGCCGCCCGCTGGTGCCGCAGGAGCTGCGCGACTATGACGCCGTGGTGTTCGATCCGCCGCGGCAGGGCGCACAGGCGCAGACCCGCCAACTCGCCGCCAGCAAAATTCCGGTCGTGGTGGCGGTGTCGTGCAACGTCGC
>JAQGJF010000372.1 GCA_028290765.1 Tardiphaga sp. | reverse complement strand
TTGATCAGCCGCGCGCTCGATCCGTTCATCCAGATCCTCAAGCCGATCTCGCCGCTGGCCTGGATGCCGCTCGCGCTCTACACCATCAAGGATTCCGCGCTGTCGGCGATCTTCGTGATCTTCATCTGCTCGGTGTGGCCGATGCTTCTCAACACCGCCTTCGGCGTCGCCGCGGTGCGCAAGGAATGGATCAACGTCGCGCGCACGCTGGAAGTCGGATCGGTGCGGCGCGCCTTCACCGTGATCCTGCCGGCCGCGGCGCCGACCATCCTCACCGGCATGCGGATATCGATCGGCATCGCCTGGCTGGTGATCGTCGCGGCCGAGATGCTGGTCGGCGGCACCGGCATCGGCTACTTCGTCTGGAACGAGTGGAACAATCTCTCGATCACCAACGTCATCATCGCGATCCTGGTGATCGGCCTGGTCGGCATGCTGCTCGACCAGATCCTCGCGCGCTTCACCCGCATGGTCACGTTCCCGGAGTGATGGCGATGAGCTCTGACAGATTCATTTCCATCGAGGGCATCGCCCGGCGTTATCCCGGCGCCGATGGCGGCGAGATCGCGGTGTTCGAGAATTTGTGGATGTCGATGCCGCGCGGTGAATTCGGCTGCGTGATCGGGCATTCCGGCTGCGGCAAGACCACCGTGCTCAACATTCTCGCTGGCCTCGACCAGCCCAGCGAGGGCGTCGTCATCGTCGATGGCCAGGCCATCGAGGGCACCAGCCTCGACCGCGCGGTGATCTTCCAGAGCCATGCGCTGCTGCCGTGGCGCACCGTGCTCGGCAACGTCGCCTATGCGGTGACATCGAAATGGCGCGGTTGGGACAAGGCGCGGGTCAAGGCGCACGCGCAGACCTTCATCGATCTGGTCGGACTCACCGGCGCCGAGCACAAGCGGCCGTCCGAACTCTCCGGCGGCATGAAGCAGCGCGTCGGCATCGCCCGCGCGCTCAGCATTACCCCGAAGATCATGCTGATGGACGAGCCGTTCTCCGCGCTCGACGCGCTGACGCGCGGCACCCTGCAGGACGAGGTCCGCCGCATCTGTCTGGAGACCGGGCAGACCGCGTTCATGATCACCCATGACGTCGACGAGGCGATCTATCTCGCGGACCGGATTTTCCTGATGACCAACGGCCCCGGCGCCGTCCTGGCCGAAGTGGTCGAAAACCCGCTGCCGAAGGACCGTGCCCGCATCGATCTGCACCGGCATCCGCATTACTACGCGCTGCGCAATCACATCCTCGATTTTCTGGTGAGCCGCAGCAAGACCTTTGCCAGCACCGTCACCGGCCACGATCCGCGCAACGTCCCGGTGGTGCGGATTGGATTATCAGAGCCCACGCTGGTCACGCCCACCGTGGTCGGCGGTCAGGATTCAACCGACACCCCGCAGGCCAGCGCGCGATAGTCGGCCATCAATTTCATCTTAGGGAGAGACAACATGAGGCGATCCGACCTCACCGAAAAACTGCTCGACATCAAGCGCGACAATGAGTGGAGCTGGAAACATATCTGCGAGAAGATCGGCGGCTTCTCCGACGTACTGATCGTCGGCGCCATTCTCGGCCAGATGAAACTGACAAAACCGCAGGCCGCCAACGCCGCCGAACTGTTCGGCCTGTCTAAATCCGAAACCGCGATGCTCAACGAAATCCCGATGCGCGGCGACGGCACGCCGATGCCGCCGACCGATCCGCTGATCTACCGGCTCTATGAACTGGTGATGGTCAACGGTCCGGCCTGGAAGGCGCTGATCGAGGAAGAATTCGGCGACGGCATCATGTCGGCGATCGATTTCGACATGGCGATGGAGCGCGTCGCCAACCCGAAGGGCGACCGCGTCAAGATCACAATGTCGGGCAAGTTCCTGCCGTTCAAATATTACGGCGCGACCGGCAATATCCAGGAATATGGATTCAAGGAGGAGTAGGGCAGGACCCCGTCATTGCGAGCTCTTGCGAAGCAATCCAGAGCCACAAAGGAAGACTGGATTGCTTCGTCGCGAGAGCTCCTCGCAATGACAGACGCGAGTCAGTGTTCGCCTACGTTCCCGCCTTCACCTGCATCACCGCCTGGGCCATCAACTCGTCCATCTTCACGCGGATCTGCTGCTCGGTGATGGCGACGTTTTTGGCGCCGAGATCCTTGATCACCTTGCGCAGCACATCGCCGTCGCCGGCTTCCTCGAAATCGGCGGCGACGACTTCCTTGGCGTAGGCGTTGGCCTCGTCGCCGGTAATTCCGAGCTTTTCGGCGACCCACAATCCCAAGAGCTTGTTGCGGCGGGCTTCGGCCTTGAATTTCTGCTCTTCGTCGAGGGCGTATTTCCGCTCAAAGCCTTCTTCACGTTTGTCGAAACTGCTCATGATTCGGGCTCCGATTGGCTGCCTGGAAGGTGATCTCCGCGCCATTGCCAACGCGGATTCGGAACCTAGATAGAGGGCGTGCGACGCCAAAACAACTGTCGGGAGGTCGCAGGCCGCGCCAGCCGGATCTTAACCTCCTGGGCTGGGGTAAAACTTAACCCAAGCAGGCCGGATCGATTGTGCTGGCTAGGCCAATCGGCTAGGTTCTGATCAGGCCGGTTCTTGTTCTGTTTCCCGTTCCTGGCCTTCACGGCAGCTCCGTCGTGGTCGCCCTGTCACTCGGAGCACACCAAATTCATGGATTTCAACAACACACGGTACATCCCAATGAGCCGTCGACGCCGCATTTATGAAGGCAAGGCCAAGGTTCTGTATGAAGGACCCGAGCCGGGAACCCTGATTCAGCACTTCAAGGACGATGCGACTGCGTTCAACGCCAAAAAGCACCAGATCATTGAGGGCAAGGGCGTCCTCAACAACCGGATCTCGGAATTCCTGTTCCAGCACCTGAATGACATCGGGGTGCCGACGCATTTCATCCGCCGGCTCAACATGCGCGAGCAGCTGATTCGCGAAGTCGAGATCGTGCCGCTGGAAGTCGTGGTGCGGAACGTGGCGGCGGGATCGCTGTCGCAGCGGCTTGGCATCGAGGAAGGCACCCAGCTGCCGCGCTCGATCATCGAATTCTACTACAAGAACGACCAGCTCAACGACCCGATGGTCTCCGAAGAGCACATCACCGCGTTCGGTTGGGCGACGCCGCAGGAAATCGACGACATCATGGCGCTGGCGATCCGCGTCAACGACTTCCTCACCGGGCTGTTTCTCGGCATCGGTATCCGGCTGGTCGATTTCAAGATGGAATGCGGCCGGCTGTTCGAGAACGAGATGATGCGGATCATCGTCGCCGACGAGATCTCGCCGGATTCGTGCCGGCTATGGGACATCAAGTCGAACGAGAAGCTCGACAAGGACCGTTTCCGCAGGGACCTCGGCGGCGTGCTCGAGGCCTACACGGAAGTGGCAAAACGGCTCGGCATCCTGATGGAGAACGAGCGTCCGGCGGGCTCCGGCCCGGTGCTGGTCAAGAGCTGAGGCAGATCGTGAAGGCACGTGTCACCGTTACACTGAAGTCGGGCATTCTCGATCCGCAGGGCAAGGCCATAGAAGGCGCACTGAAATCGCTCGGCGTCGATGGCGTCGCCAGCGTGCGCCAGGGCAAGGTGTTCGACATCGAGTTGTCGGGCTCCGACAATGCGAAGGCCGAGGCGGCGTTGAAAGACGCCGCCGACAAGCTGCTGGCCAATACCGTGATCGAGAATTACCGGGTTGAAGTTCTAAGCTAGGCCGCATCGTCCCATGAAATCCGCCATCCTCGTCTTTCTCGGCATCAATCGCGAACGCGACATGGCCCGCGCGCTGAAGCTGATCTCGGGCCATGAACCCGCGATGGTGTGGCACGCCGAGACCGAGCTGCCCAAAGGCACCGACCTCGTGGTCGTACCCGGCGGATTTTCCTATGGCGATTACCTGCGCTGCGGCGCCATTGCGGCGCGGGCGCCGATCATGGACGCGGTGCGGAGCTTTGCCGCCGGCGGCGGCCTGGTGCTCGGCGTCTGCAACGGTTTCCAGATCCTGTGCGAATCCGGCCTGCTGCCCGGCGTGCTGATGCGCAATGCGCGGCTGAAGTTCATCTGTCATGACGTGCATCTGAGGGTCGAACGGTCCGATACGCCGTTCACCCGCGGCTACAATGCGGGGCAGGTGATCCGGGTGCCGATCGCGCATGGCGAAGGCAATTACGCCGCCGACGAAGACACTATCAAGCGCCTCGAAGGCGAGGGGCGGGTGCTGTACCGCTACTGCGCGGCCGACGGCTCTGTCGGCGACCACTCCAACATCAACGGCGCCGCACAATCCATTGCCGGCATCGTCAATGACGCCGGCAATGTGCTCGGCATGATGCCGCATCCGGAAAACCACGTCGAAGCCATCATGGGTTGCACCGACGGCCGCGGCCTGTTCGCGGGCCTGGTGGCGCATCTGGAGCGCGCGGCGTGAACGTTGCGATCGTGCGGCTGCGCAAGCTCGCCGCAGCCGGCGTGCTGCTGGTTGTCTCCGCGGCCTCGGCCGTGGCGCAGGACTTTCCAAAACGCCCCATCACCATGATCGTGCCGTTCGCGGCCGGCGGCACGTCGGACGTGATCGCGCGCGCGGTCGCCGAGCAGATGGGCGTCGCGCTGGGACAGACCGTCGTGATCGAGAACGTCGCCGGCGCCGGCGGATCCACCGCGCTGGCGCGTGCCGCCCGCGCCGAACCAGACGGCTACACCATCGCCATCGGCAACGCCGGCACCAGTGCGGCGGCCTATACCATCTATCCAAAACTCCCTTTCACGCCGGACTCCTTCGCGCCGATTGCGGTGGTGGCGAAGACGTTCGGGATCGTGGCGCTGCGCAAGGATTTTCCGGCCGCCAACCTGGCGGACTTCATTGCCTATGCGAAGAAGAATCCCGGCAAGATCAACCTCGGCCATGCCGGGATCGGCTCCTCGAACTACCTGATCTGCAAGAGCTTCGTGCAGGCCGCCGGCATCGACGTGACGCTGGTCGGCTACCGCGGCGCCGCGCCGGCGCTGACCGACGCCATTGGCGGCCAGATCGACGGCGTCTGCGATGCCGCAGCCTCGGTGTCGCAGGCGATCGACGACAAACTGGTAAAGGGCCTCGTGATCGGCTCCAATGTGCGGGTGGCGAGCCTGCCGGATCTGCCGACCTCGAAGGAAGCAGGATTGCCGGAGTTCGAAGCGCAGGGCTGGAACGGCTTGTTTGCACCCAAGGGGACGCCGCCGGAAATCGTGGCGAAACTCAATGCCGCGGCGCGCGCCTCGGTGGAAAGCGCGCCGGTGAAAAAGCGCTTTGCCGACCTCTCCACCGTCGCCCCCGACGGCAATGAGCATACCCCCGAGGTCTTGCAGCAGCTGGTGACGCGGGACGTCGAGAAATACCACACGCTGCTGCAGAACGATAAGCCGTAGAGCATCGGTTCTGAATCAGAACCGATGCTCTAGATTCTCGTTTTGACGCGTTTTCTTCACGCGAACCGGCATCCACTTCGCTCGAAAACGCTCTAGCTATTTCGGCTCGGGGGGTGCGGCCGCAGGCGTCCGCTTCTTCACCCGCTTGATGGTTCCGGAAAACGTGAACAGCGAGCGTTCGCCGGATTTCAGGATGCCGCGCAGGAAGATCAGCGAACCGCCGATGCGCGTCATTTCGCCGTCGCAGTCGATCCGCTCGCCTTCGCGGGCAGCGTCGAGGAACTCACAGCCAAACGACACCGTGATCCCGGGGCCCTGCAGCTCGCGCGAGGCCATCGCGAACAGGCAATAATCGGCAAACGTCATGAAGCAGCCGCCATGGACGTTGCGCATGCCGTTGAGGTGCTTCCTTTCGACCCGGAAGGCGCAGCGGACCCGGCCGTCGCTCTCGACCCGGTGCCAGAACGGGCCGTTGTTGGATTCGAACGAATCCCGGCTCCAGGTGGTCCACCCGGCGAACTCGCCCTCGGTGGCGACCAGCACATCGTGGCGAAACGGGATGGTGCTGGGCGGGGCGATATTCACCAGTTGAACTCCTTGGATTGGCTCTGAAAAGTGTTAAATCCGATCCATCCGCCCTATGCAAACGCGCCCCGCCATCGGGCGTCCCCAAAGCTCTGGACAGCAGGAAATTGCGCCATAAAAGGCCTTTTCCCGCTGCCGCGATCTCCCTAGAACGGGATGACGAACGTCATCCCGCTCCAGTTTGTTGTTTGAGCATGATCTTGTCCGAAAACCGGTATCCACTTTTCGGGATCATGCTCTAAAAAGAAGCCTCAACAGCGCAAGAAATGTCATGAACCAGCCCCAGATCACCCCCGAACTCGTCGCCAGCCATGGGCTGAAGCCGGACGAGTATGAGCGCATTTTGAAGCTGATCGGGCGGGTGCCGAGCTTTACCGAACTCGGGATCTTCTCGGCGATGTGGAACGAGCATTGTTCCTACAAATCGTCGCGGTTGCATCTGCGCGGTCTGCCGACCAAGGCGCCATGGGTGATCCAGGGCCCCGGCGAGAACGCCGGCGTCATCGACATCGGCGACGGCCAGGCCGTGGTCTTCAAGATGGAGAGCCACAACCATCCGAGCTACATCGAGCCCTATCAGGGTGCCACCACGGGCGTCGGCGGCATCCTGCGCGACGTCTTCACCATGGGCGCGCGGCCGATCGCCTGCCTCAATGCGCTGAGTTTCGGCGCGCCGGAACACCCCAAGACCCGGCACCTCGTGTCCGGCGTCGTGGCCGGGGTCGGCGGCTATGGCAATTCCTTCGGCGTGCCCACGGTCGGCGGTCAGGTGCGTTTCCACACCCGCTATGACGGCAACATCCTGGTCAATGCGATGGCGGTGGGCCTCGCCGACACCGACAAGATTTTCTACGCGGCGGCGTCCGGCGTGAACATGCCGATCGTTTATCTTGGCTCCAAAACCGGCCGCGACGGCATTCACGGTGCCTCGATGGCCTCGGCCGAATTCGACGACGACTCGGCCGAGAAACGCCCGACCGTGCAGGTCGGCGATCCCTTCGCCGAAAAACTGCTGCTGGAGGCCTGCCTCGAGATCATGCAAGCCGATTGCGTGATCGCGATCCAGGACATGGGCGCGGCGGGGCTGACCTGTTCGGCGGTGGAGATGGGCGCCAAGGGCGACCTCGGCGTCGACCTCGACCTCGACGCGGTGCCGACCCGCGAAACCGGCATGAGCGCCTATGAGATGATGCTGTCGGAAAGCCAGGAGCGCATGCTCATGGTGCTCAAGCCCGAGAAAGAGAAGCAGGCCGAGGCGATCTTCAAGAAATGGGGGCTGGATTTCGCGGTGGTCGGCTACACCACTCCGAGCAAGCGCTTTGTGGTGAAGCACGGCGGCAGCGTGATGGCCGACCTGCCGATCAAGGAGCTCGGCGACGAAGCGCCGCTGTACGATCGCCCGCATGTGGAATCGGCCAAGTTGCCGGTGATCCACGCCCGCGACATCAAGGCGCCGCTGCCGGTGGCCGATGCGCTGGAAAAACTGATCGCGACGCCGGAACTCTGTTCGAAGCGCTGGGTCTGGGAACAATATGACCATGTCATTCTCGGCAACACCGTGCAGCGTCCGGGTGGCGATGCCGCGGTGGTGCGCATCGAGGACGGCCCCAAGGGACTGGCGCTCACCGTCGACGTGACGCCGCGTTATTGCGAGGCGGATCCGTTCGAGGGCGGCAAGCAGGCGGTGGCGGAAGCCTGGCGCAACATCACCGCGGTCGGCGGCCGGCCGCTGGCCATCACCGACAATCTCAATTTCGGCAATCCGGAACGGCCCGAGATCATGGGGCAGTTCGTCGGCTGCCTGAAAGGCATCTCGGCCGCCTGCACGGCGCTCGATTTCCCGGTCGTGTCCGGCAATGTCTCGCTCTACAACGAGACCAACGGCCGCGGCATCCTGCCGACGCCCTCGATCGGCGGTGTCGGGGTACTCGACGACTTCACCAAATCGGTGACGCTGGCCTTCAAGGCCGCCGGCGAAGCGATCCTGCTGATCGGCGAGACCCATGGCTGGCTCGGCCAGTCGGTGTATCTGCGCGACATCTGCGGCCGCGAAGAGGGCGCCCCGCCGCCGGTCGATCTCGCCGCCGAGAAGCGCAACGGCGATGTGGTGCGCGGCATGATTCACTCAGGTACCGCGACCGCGGTCCACGATTTGTCCGATGGTGGGCTTTTGATCGCGCTCACTGAGATGGCGATCGCGAGCGGCATCGGCGCCAAGCTCGACGCCGCGCCGGAGGCGATCGTTCCGCATGCGTGGTGGTTCGGCGAGGACCAGGCGCGCTACATCGTGACCGTGCCGGAGAAGCAGTTGCTGGGCGTCCTGACCAAGCTGAAGGCCATTGAGGTGTCGTGCGTGCAGATCGGCATGACCGGCGGCCAGGAGATCGCGGTGGCCGGTGAGCGCGCCGTCCACGTCAAGGCGTTGCAGCATGGTTTCGAGAGCTGGCTGCCGGCGTATATGGCCGGCAAGAGCGCGTGACGCGACGTCGTCACAGCACCCGTGTCACGCCCGGAATCTTCCGCAACGCCGCCGTCACGCCCCAACTGATCGCGACCGTCCCGGCGAACACGATCAGGGCCTTCACAATCGCCGGCAGCGGCGCACTGAGCAGGGCGAATTGCAGCCACAGGCAGGGGATGTAGTGCACCACGTAGATGCCGTAGGCGTCATCGCGCAGCGGATCGAATATGCTCTTCTCGCCCTGTCCGAAGCGCAGAAACAGCGCCAGGATGGCGAGGCAGATCAGGGCGCAGGCGACGGCATACATGACGCCGTAGCTCGACTGCCACCAGAACGGCGGCGCGCCGGGCAGGTTGCTGAGCCGCATCCGCCGGAAATTGATCAGGAAGGTCAGCACGCCGAAGGCGCAGGCTGCGGCGAAGACCCAGAGCGCCCAGCGCCGGGCGAGTTCGCCGGTCCTGGCCAGCAGGCCCTCGTCGATCCGCACGGCGCCGATGCCCATGCCGGCGAAGAAGAATACGCCGTACAGCACGACGCGGCTGGCTTGTACCTGCAACGGTCCGACGTTGAACCAGCGCACAGCGCCGAAATGGAACAGCATCGGGACATAAGCGATGATGGCTGCGACGATCAGCGCCGAGGCAAACAGAAAGGGGCGTTCGCGTGATTTCAGTGACAGCCGGCTGACCGCGTCGATCACCCCGGGGACGAACAGAAACACCGGGATCGCGAGCAGATCGAGCAGCAACAGGAACCAGATGAACCAGCCCGGTCCATCGAACCAGATGCCCTGCTGGAAGTTTGTGGCGTAGAATTCAAGGAAGCCGAGCTTCGATCCGGTCAGGCGGAACGATGCGTAATAGGCAATTGGCATCAGGATGAAGATTGCCGCCAGGAACGGTAGCCCGAGGCGTAGCGCGCGGTCACGCAGGAAGTGTGCAATGCCCTTGCGCTTCAGGCTCGGCCAGACGAACAGTCCGGATAGGAAAAACATCAACGACATGAAGAAGGCGTCGTTGAACAGCGTCAGGACGTT
>JAQGJF010000363.1 GCA_028290765.1 Tardiphaga sp. | reverse complement strand
CATGCGATCGCGGTGGAACTGGCCAGTCTGCAAAAGATTTACGCCGACTCGGGACACAGTGGAGTGGTTGCGATAGTCGCGCAACGCTCCGCGGACGCACGCTTCAAAGGTGGCGTCTACCTGCTCGCCAACGCCTCCTTCGCACCAGTTGCGGGCAATCTCGAAGTCTGGCCACTGGGTTTGAAAGGCTTCAACGGATGGGGCAACTTCAATGCCCGGGACGGGAAGCCGAGTGCAACCGACCCGCTATCGCTGCGCGCTGCGTTCGAAACGCTTCCGGACGGCAGCCATTTGCTGGTGGGAAAAGATATCGACGACGTTGACGAGTTCGTCGAACGGATCAAGACAGCGCTGGGCTTGAGTATTTTTCTGATATTCGTGCTTGGCGGCGTGGCAACCGTGTCGGTTACGCGACGCACCGTCGGGCGGATCGAAGCCATCAACGCGACCAGCCGCGCCATCATGCGGAGCGGCCTCGGCGAGCGGATACCCGTACACGGGACGCGTGACGAATGGGATCAACTCGCCGCGAACCTCAACTCGATGCTCGAACGCATCGAAGGCCTGATGGGGGAAGTGAAGCAAGTCACCGACAATGTGGCGCACGACTTGCGCACGCCGCTGGCCCGCATCCGCGGCAGGCTGGAGAAGGCCTATGGCAGGCGCCACGATGGCGATGACGACCCATCGCTGATCGGCGACACCCTGGCGGACTTGGATGCCGTCCTGCGGATGTTCTCCTCGCTCATGCGGATCTCTCAAATCGAGACAACGGACCGAACGGCCGCATTCCGCACGGTCAATTTGGCCGAAATCGCCAGCGAGGTCGTGGAGCTGTTTGACGCGGCGGCGGAAGACAAGAGTGTTTGTCTCAAAATAGTCGCGGACCGGCGCGTGCTCGTGACCGGCGACAAGGACCTGCTGTTCGACACGGTGGCTAATCTCGTTGATAACGCCATCAAACATGGCCGTGAGGCGGGTCACGTGACCGTGGAGGTGGCTCAGAACGATGACGGTGCGGTCATTTCGATCGCAGATGATGGGCCCGGAATTCCCGCCGAAGAATATCAGCACGTTTTCAAGCGCTTTTATCGCCTCGAGCGGAATCGCCTCACCCCCGGAAACGGGCTCGGCCTCAGTCTTGTCGGTGCCGTCGCTCGTCTTCATGGGGCTCGCATCGAGATGCTGGATAACGCTCCGGGTCTCAACATGCGGCTCTGGTTTCTATCGCCTGCACAGTCCGGTTTCGAACCGGAGAAACGTGTCGGCTAGAGATTTGATCGCCGCTCCGTGTCTAAACCCCGGCAGGCCAGTTCTGCTCTCTTGCAGCGGCGCATGGAAAACGTCATCCTGTCATTCTTGGTCGGGTCCGCTCCTGGAGGATGACATGTCCAAAACTGTTTTTCGCCGTTTCTTTAGGCCGCCTTCGCCGGATCGAAACGTCCTGCGCGCATGGTCCACCACCCTTCTGTCTGCCGCGACGGCGCTCTCGATGGCGCTGGTGGCACCGCCTCCGGCGCAGGCCGAAACGCCGACGGCCCAGCAACAGCTTGCCCTCGACATCTACAAGGAACTCGTTGAAATCGACACAACGACGGCGACCGGCGATACCGGACGCGCCGCCGATGCGATGGCGGCGCGGCTGCGCGCGGCCGGCTTTGCCGATAGCGAGGTCCAGGTCTTCAAGCCGGCACCGCGCAAGGGCAATCTGGTGGCCCGGCTGCGCGGCAGCGGCGCGCGCAAGCCGATCCTGTTGCTGGCCCATCTCGACGTGGTTCCCGCCAATCGCGAGGATTGGTCGGTCGAGCCGTTCAAGTTCCTCGAAAAGGACGGATATTTCTATTCGCGCGGCACCGGTGACGACAAGTTCATGGCATCAGCCTTTGTCGCCAATCTGATCCGTTATCGCCAGGAGGGCTACAAGCCCGATCGCGACATCGTGCTGGCGCTGGAAACGGATGAGGAAATTCTCGATCGCGACGCGCTTGGGATTCAGTGGCTGCTGAAAAATCACCGCGATCTGATCGATGCGGAATTCGCCCTCAACGAGGGCGGTAGCGTCGGGCTCAAGGACGGCAAGGCGATCCGCAACAGCGTGCAGACCACCGAGAAGGTTTCGCTGAGCTATCAGCTCGAAGTCCGCAACCGCGGCGGCCACAGCTCGCTGCCGACCCGGGACAACGCCATCTACCACCTGGCCGAGGGGCTGGTGCGGCTGTCGAAGTTCAGCTTCCCGCTCAAATTCAACGAAACCACCCGCGCGTTTTTCGAGCGGATCGCGCAGTTCGAAAACGAACAGACCGCCGCCGATATCCGCGCCGCGCTGGCGGACCGGCCCGATCCGGCCGCGCTGTCGTTCACGCGGCTGGCGGCCAACCCGGTCTACAACGCGCAACTGCGCACCACCTGCGTCGCGACCATGCTGGAGGGCGGACATGCGGTCAACGCGTTGCCGCAGCTCGCCGCCGCCAAGGTCAATTGCCGTATCATGCCCGGCGAACCGGTGGCCGAGGTCAAGGCGACGCTGGAGCGCGTGCTTGCCGACGACCAGATTTCCGTCACGCAGATCGATCAGCCGGTGCTGAGCGCCCCCTCGGCCCTGCACGAGGAGATCATGGGCAAGATCGAAAGACTGTCGCAGGAGTTCTGGCCCGGCGCCGTGGTGCTTCCGGTGATGAGCGCCGGCGCCACCGACGGCAGCTATCTGCGCAACGCCGGCATCCCGACCTACGGCCATTCCGGCCTCGCCGGCGACATCAATGACGTGCGGGCGCACGGTAAGGACGAACGCATCCTGGTTAAGTCGTTCTTCGAGGGCGACGAATATCTCTACCGGCTGGTCAAGATGCTGTCCGGCGGAAGTTCGCCGTCAAAGTGATAACAACGTTCAAGGCAGCGTCGCGACAGCGGAAGCGCTGCTTCGCAAAGCCGCTCGATTTTTCCGCACTCCGCGGCGAGCCTGAACAGTACGGCTTCTAAAGCACTTCATATAGCGTCATTTCGTCCGAAGATCCGAGCCCGGATTGTGGTAGGCTTCCCGCGACGCTGCTGCAGCATTCCTCCGTCGTTATCGGCGCTATCCGACGAGGTGATCGAATGAGACGACGTGAATTCATGTCGCTGCTGGGGACCGTTATGCTGGCGACCGTTATAGCGTGTCCGCGAATGGCGGGCGCGCAGCAGCGGTCAAAACTTCCGACCATCGGATTCCTGGGTCCCACCACGCCGGCACCGAAATGGGTCGAGGCCTTTCTGCTGCGTCTGCACGAACTCGGCTGGACCGAAGGCCGCAACGTCGCGATCGAATATCGCTGGGCGGAAAATCGCCCCGATCGTTTCGGCGAGATCGCCAACGAACTTGTGCAGCTCAAGGTCGATGTCATTGTGACGTCGGGAACGCCCGCGGTACTGGCGGTAAAGCGGGCAACGGAAACCATTCCAATCGTTTTTGCCACAGCCGGAGATCCGGTCGGCACCGGCCTGGTCGCAAGTCTGGCGCGCCCGGGCGGCAATATTACCGGCTTTTCACTGATGTCGCCCGATGTCGTCGGTAAGCGGCTTGAACTCCTGCGCGAGATTGCCCCGGGGTTCGGTCGATTGGCGGTGATGACCAACGCAGGTTTTCCCGACGCGGTGCGGGAAATGATTGAAGTGCAGGCGATGGCCAGGACGCTTGGCATCGAAATCGTCCCGCTTGAAATCCGACGGCCGGATGACATCGTGTCTTCCTTCGAGATGGCCAAGGGCCGGGCGGACGCACTCTATGTCTGCGGCGACCCGCTGATGTTCAACAATCGTGTTCGCATCAACGCGCTGGCGCTGGGCGCGGGGTTGCCGACCATGCATAGCCTCAAGGATCACGTGGAAGCGGGCGGCCTGATTTCCTATGGCACCAATTTTGCGGATATGTTTCGCCAGGCCGCGGGGCACGTCGACAAGATTCTGCGCGGGACGAAGCCGGCCGACGTTCCGGTCGAGCAGCCCACCCGTTTCGAACTGATCGTCAATCTCAACACCGCGAAGGCGCTCGGCATCGTCATGCCTGCCGCGCTACTTGCGCGCGCCGACGCGGTGATCGAGTAAGCCTGCAATTGTCAGCTTTCACTCGGATCGAATCTTGAACGGACGTTGCCACGACGGCGACAGCGTCACCTCTCCCCGCGCGCGGGGAGAGGTCGGATCGTGCGCGTCAGCGCGCGATCCGGGTGAGGGGGCGCCAGCGACAACAACGCGACGCCCGTGATCTCATCAGCTCTACCCACGGAGAGACGCCCCTCACCCGGAGCCCTCGCTTCGCTCGGGTTCCGACCTCTCCCCGCAAGCGGGGCGAGGTTTAGCCGTCGACGCCGCGCCGCCGATCCCGGCCTTACTTCTGCTCCGCCCCCGTCGCGGTCGCCGGACCTTCGCCCATGATCAGCAGCACGGCGTCTTCGTCCTTGGCGCCGTCCCAATGCACCTGCTTGGCGAAATGCGTGA
>JAQGJF010000351.1 GCA_028290765.1 Tardiphaga sp. | reverse complement strand
CACCACGGCGCTGATCTCGCATGCCGTCGGACGGAAGGATCAAGTCGATGCCAATCTGGTATTCAACCAGTCGCTCGGCCTGTCGGCGCTGTGCGGGATCGTTGCGCTGATCGCCGGATCCGTTCTGGCACGCGGTTACATGCGGTCGGTTTCGGGTGACGATGCCGTGATCGAGGCCGGCACGACCTATCTGCTGTGGCTGATGCCGGCGCTGGCGCTGCAGTTCGCCATGTTGGTGATGACATCCGCCTTGCGCGGCACCGGCATCGTGCGGCCCACCACGATCGTCCAGACGGTCACCGTGATCGTCAATATCGTTCTGGCGCCCGTTCTCGTCACCGGCTGGGGCACCGGCCGGGCCTTTGGCGTTGCCGGGGCCGGCCTCGCGAGTTCGATTGCCGTTGTCATCGGCGTGGTGATGATGGCGATCTATTTCCACAGGTCGGAACACTACGTCACCATCGATCGGAAACTGTGGCGCCCGCAGCTTGCGCAATGGAAGCGGATATCGAATATCGGCGTGCCGGCCGGAGGCGAGTTCGCCATCATCTTCGCCAACATGGCCGTGATCTATCATGCGCTCGGACATTTCGGCGCGGTTGCCCAGGCCGGCTTCGGCATCGGGACGCGCCTGTTGGGCGTCGTTCACATGCCGGCGCTGTCGATGGCACTCGCGGCCGGCGCCATCGCCGGGCAGAATTTCGGTGCTGGAAATCGCGAGCGCGTGGAGCAGACCTTCAGAAGCGTCCTGCTGTTGGCCACCGCGTTGATGGTCGGCTTCACGCTGTTTGCGCAATGGCGGCCGGAGCTGTTGCTTGGCGGTTTCAGCAAGGATCCCGAGACGATCGCCATCGGCGCGCTGTTCCTGCGGATGATCTCCCTCAACCTTGTCGCGCAAGGGTTGATCTTCGTGTGTTCGAGCATGTTTCAGGGACTGGGCAACACCAGGCCGGCGCTGTTGAGCTCCGGCGCGCGCCTGATCACCTATGCGCTGCCGCTGCTATGGCTGTCCGCCATGCCCGGGTTTCGTATCGAGCAGATCTGGTATCTGTCGATTGCAACGACCACGGTGCAGGCCGTGTTCAGCCTGTGGCTGCTGCGGCTGGAGTTCAGGAAGCGGCTGCTGCCGCTGGTACCATGAAGCAACAGCGGCCCCGCAAGATCGCGGGGCCGCTGTTGCGGCGGTCCGGCATATTGCAAACTGCAGCCGATGCGGTTATCACATGCGTCTCATTGCTCGCACCGGGGAGGATTTCGATGATTTCAGTCAATTCGCAGTCCGCTTCCTCGCGTCCGATGCTCATGCCGGATGCCTGTTTCGCCCGCTAGCGGGCGGCTCCGCCAGTACCGATCGGGTTTGAAGGCCCGATCCACCTAACTCTCACTGCTACCTCTTTTTTCAACGACGCGTGCGTTCGGCGATGCCGGCGACCGTCAACCAGATGGAGCCGGACTGCGCCCCTACGCAGCCGGATGATGCCATGACCGACCAAACCAAGAAGCGTGCGCCGGCGATACGCGTGGTGTTGCCTTTCGTCTTTCGCCACTGGCTGGACCAGCCCGCGCGGGCGGCCACCGTCGCCGCCGGACTGCTGGGCGCCACCGTCGCCGACCTGTTCATGCCGTTATTTTCCGGGCGGCTGGTCGATGCCGTGACCAGCGGGGCGGCTGATCCCGATGCGCGCCGGGCGGCGTTCACCGCTTTCGGCGCCATCGTGGCGCTCGGGCTGGGCTCGATGATCCTGCGGCTGATCGGGTTGCAGGCCATCGTGCCGTTCACGCTGCAACTGATGTCCGAGATTTCGCGGAACGCTTTTGCGCGGGTGCAGCGGTTTTCCACCGACTGGCACGCCAACTCCTTTGCCGGCTCGACGGTGCGCAAGATCACCCGCGGCATGTGGGCGCTCGACCTGCTCAACGACACGCTGTTGATGGCTTTGCTGCCGTCGCTGGCGGTGCTGCTCGGCTCGATGATCCTGCTCGGGCTGCATTGGCCTTCGCTCGGCGGCGTGATGGCGGTCGGCGCGCTGATCTATGTGCCGATGACGGTGATGTTCTCGACGCGCTACATCGCGCCGGCCGCCCGCATCTCCAACGCCTGGGATACGCGCGTCGGCGGCACGCTGGCCGACGCCCTGACCTGCAATGCGGTGGTGAAATCCTTCGGCGCCGAGGCGCGCGAGGACGCCAGGCTGGCGCAGGTGATCGGGCGGTGGCGGACGCGGGTGCGGCGCACCTGGCTGCGCTATAATTACACCTTGCTGGCGCAGCTCTCGGTGCTGCTGTGCCTGCGCGCGTCGGTGATCGGCGGCTCGCTGCTGCTGTGGATCGCCGGCCGCGCGTCGCCGGGCGACGTCACCTATGTGCTGACCAGTTATTACATCATCCACGCCTATCTGCGGGACGTCGGCATGCACGTCAACAATCTGCAGCGTTCGGTGAACGACATGGAGGAACTGGTCGCGATCCACGACGTCGCCATCGGCATTGCGGACGCCGAGGGCGCGGGGCCGATCGACATCGTCGGCGGGCGCATCCAGTTCGAGGATGTGGTCTTCCACTATGGCGGTCATCGCACGCCGCTCTATGACGGTCTGTCGGTGGACATCCGCGCCGGCGAACGGGTCGGGCTGGTCGGCCGCTCCGGCTCCGGCAAGACCACCTTCGTCAAGCTGGTGCAGCGGTTGCACGACGTCAGCGGCGGACGCATCCTGATCGACAACCAGGACATCGCCCTGGCGACGCAGCAATCGCTGCGCAGCCAGATTGCGATCGTGCAGCAGGACCCGATCCTGTTTCACCGGTCCTTGGCCGAGAACATCGCCTATGCGCGTCCCGGCGCCGACATGGCGTCGATCGAGCAGGCGGCGCGGCTGGCCAACGCCCATGACTTCATCCAGCGGCTGCCGAATGGTTACGGCACACTGGTCGGCGAACGCGGCGTCAAACTGTCCGGCGGCGAGCGGCAGCGCGTGGCGCTGGCGCGCGCATTCCTGGCCGACGCCCCGATCCTGATCCTCGACGAGGCGACCTCGAGTCTCGATTCGGAATCCGAGGCGCTGATCCAGCAGGCGATGGAACGGCTGATGAAGGGCCGCACCTCGATCGTGATCGCGCACCGGCTCTCGACGGTGCGCCGCCTCGATCGCATATTGGTGTTCGACCATGGCGACATCGTCGAGCAGGGCACCCATGCCGTGCTGGCAAGGCGCGACGGCGGCCTCTATCGCGGACTGTTCGAGCGCCAGGTGCTGGAGTTCGATCGCGTGGATGCGGCGGAGTAGGGGTATCAACATCGTCATGGCCGGGCTCGTCCCGGCCATCCACGTCTTTCTCGCTGCGGCGCCGCAAGACGTGGATGCCCGGAACAAGTCCGGGCATGACGCCGTGTGTGTTGCTTGGATTGATCACCTGATGGCCTTGTAGTGTTGTAGCCCGGATGAGTGAAGCGATATCAGGGATTGGTGCTGTGCCGAATTCGCTGCGATTATCCGGGCGACAAGGCAGAAGACAAGAGGCCAACGATCACTATTGCGCCGAAGAAGAACCAGGCAACGGTTATTCGTCCGTTCGAAATCAATGTTTTTTGGTATCTCTGCCCGACAGGGCTAAACAACTCGGAGTCTAGTTTCGAAAGATATCTCCGACTCCAGAGCTTCGGGCGGGTATCCTTCCAAAAATTAGTGCTCGGCTTCATATTATTGAGCATGAGTCGAGCAAAGTTCGCTCCCCGAAGAGTTAACAAGGCGAATCCAACGAACCAGACGGTAGCGACTGCGTAGATGCCGTATGTCATTTCGACTCATCACTTCGCGAGGTTCGATTGCGATCATACCGCGCGTCGATTCATTGTAATAGCCCGCATGGAGCCAGTTTCGCCGTAATCCGGCGACATCGCGTCATCCCGGATAGCGCTCTGATGTCCTTCGTCAAGTGTTTTGAGCGTGAGATTCCGCCTCCCTGCGATTTTCGCTGGAGTGGGCGATAGTGATGATCGTGCAATGGTGGAGGCGAAGCCTGAAGACGTCGGTGATCAAGCTCTGATACGCGGGTTTAAACCGCAGTTCCGAGATTTCGTCCGGGGCTGTCCGCTGTCTGCGCGCGGGCGTCGATCGCTTGATCGGCCACAAAGCGATATCGGGAATTCCCCTGCCGTGGCCTCGCCCCCGCCGTTGCACGATATTTGTCCGGATCGCGGCCCGGGTGTTGGCTCCTTGTCAGGCCTGTCGATCTGCTCACGTCGCCGGCGCGCCGACGGCCTGGCTGACAGCCCAGATGAAGCCCGACAATTCCCGCGCGATCGCGGTCACCGCCACAGTCGGCAGTTTGCCGCGCCGCGCCAATGCCCGATAACGTGCGGTCAGACGGGTCTGGGCCTTCCAGGCGATCTGCTGCACGGCCGCCGGTGCGGCCTCTACCTTGGCAAGCTTCTTCTTGCCGACCCGCGGGGGATGGCGGTAGCTCCAGGAGCACTCCACCAGAATGCGCCGCGCCCGATGGTT
>JAQGJF010000318.1 GCA_028290765.1 Tardiphaga sp. | reverse complement strand
ATTCGGCGACCGCACCATGCATCGAAACGCTCGTCAGCTCGCTTCACGAAAACTCCATTGTCATCATTCCGTTTGGCGAAAATCCCACCTTTGATTTCCTGAAATCGAAGCTTCACGCCTACGGCTCGATCGGATCGCAGGGAAAGACGGCTCCCCACCACGTCTGGTGGGGTGGCGTCAAGCCATTGTCGGTGCCGACCGGCCTTTATCGCAAGGACGACACGCTGTTTGCTTCCTTGTTTCAAGGCGGATTCATCTTTGAGGAGAAGGCGGCGAAGCTGTCGGCCGACCTGGAGCGATTGAGTCTCGACCGTGTCGTTGAGGGGCTCCCGTCGGAACTCCCGGGTCATCCGGACGGCCTTCACAAGATCGATTTCATCATTCGCCAATGGGAGCGGGCCAACCGTCCGATTTTCTGGATCGACCCCGAAGCGAGAGTTCTCAGCCATCCCATACTGCCTCAGTCTCTGGGTTGCGACTTCGCGGTCCACAAACACCATTCCGGCGAGATGGAAACCGGCGCGATATTTTTTCATCAAACCGAAGCCGCACGTGCCTTGCTGGACACGTGGCGGCGCCTCACCCATGAATATTTGGATCTTCCGGAAGCCTTCTTACTCGATCAAGCCTGGACACTCGTGTCATCGCAACGGCAGATCGAAACGACATGGCTACCCGATACCTATTGGCGCCCGGCGGGACTCCAAGCCTGGAATCGCGCGGGCATTGTCCAGTACGACCCCGTCGGCAGGCCGCACACCCCTCAGGGATATTTCACGCCGCCCTTCCAGCGCGCCCGTCGGTTCGGAAGGCATCAAGCGCCCGAGGCACATTTGATCATGCCGGGCCTGGCACAGACGCGGGGTCCGATTACGGTGCTGATTCGGGATGTGCTGGCTGGCAATGCCCAAAGCGTCAGCGGCGCCGTCGAGGCTGTAGCTCAGGCATTCGCAACCGATCCAGGAGGCTTCTCTCACATGGAGGTGGTGCTCTGCGCCTGGGACGACGAAGTCGACTCCGTCATGCAAATTGAAGACGACACCTGGGTGCTCGTGACCGACCCCTCCGAGCGACTCGAACTTAACGCCTTCAGCATGCTCGGCGTCTCTGACATCATGAAAATGGGCCCGGTCCGCCAAATTTATTCCGTCACCACAGATCAAAACGCGCGGTCGATATTCAGACTGGCGGATCCATCGCTTGGTGCGAAATTGAAACGAAGCGGCAAATATCACGCATCATTTCTAAGACGCTCGCCGTTACCGGCATCCCACGAATGAGGAATCCTCGGCGGAATTGGCAACAAGCTCAGGCATCTGCACGTTTTAGCCACAATTTGCCGAAACGTGACGGGAGTGACCGCCGGGGTCTGAAGGCCGCCGAATCACGCCAGCGCTGAAACCGGCGAGAAGTTCCCCGGATAGGCCCCGATGGAACTAATTTTCAAAACTGAATCAAACGCCTAACAAAAGCCGCGCGGCTGAGTTCCAACCCGCTGCACGTTTCCCTGGCGATGTTGCCGAAACGTGACATTTACGATTCGCCGGCATGGTAGCCTCGCAGCGTTCGAGCGGCACGATCGTGCAACCTCATTATTCGTGATTTTGGGTTGGCAGGAGATCACGGGATGAACCGACGCTTCCAGGCGCTGAATTGCTTCATCGCCTTCGCCATGGTCGCCGCGCTGTCGAATCATGCAGCCGCGCTCACCCGTCACAAGCCGGCTCCGCAGCCCAAGAAAGCGGATGCCAAGTCTTCGAATACCAAGTCTGGCGTGACAACGTCCAGCGTAAACAAGTCCAGCGTGACCAAGTCGGCTGCGACCAAGTCCAGCATCGCCAAGTCCAGCGCAACTCAACCCGGCGTAAATCATAAGCGAATAGCGACGCGGTCGAAAACCAAGGCCGCGGCAGCCAAAACCGCGGCGAACAAAGCCAAGGCGAGCAAAGCCAAGACTACCGAAGCCAAAGTGACCGAGGCCAAGGCAACCGAGGCCAAGGTGACCTCCGAAAAGCCCGAGGCACAGGTCGACACGCCTGCGCCGGTCGCGGCGGCGCCGCCGCTCTCCCCGGATCTGGCGGCGGTCAAGCAGGCGTTCGATCAGGTGCGCAAGGGCAAAACCACCGAAGCCACCGCGACCAAAAAATCCATCAGCGACCCGGTCGCGCAGAAGCTGGTCGAATGGCAGATCCTGCGCCACCCTTCGGGCGAAGCGAGCTTCGGCCGTTACGCCGCCTTCGTCGCCGACAACCCGAACTGGCCGAGCATCCGCCTGCTGCGCCGGCGCGCGGAGGCGCGGCTGTGGCAGGAGAAGAGCGACGCCGCGACGGTGCGCCGCTTCACCGGCGAGCAGCCGGCGACCGGCAAGGGACAGTTTGCGCTGGCGCGGATTCTCCTGGCGGAAGGCGACCGCAGCGGCGCCGAACGCCAGATTCGCGAAGCCTGGCAGTCGCAGGAACTGTCGGAAAGGCTCGAAGCCGAAGCGCACGAAGCGTTTCGCGACGTGCTCACGCGCGACGACCATCGCGCCCGCATGGACAAGCGCATCGGCGCCAAGGATCTTGCGGGCGCGATGCGCGCCGCGCGCCGCCTCGGCGATGACGACGTCGCGATCGTGAAGGCCTGTGCCGCGGTCTCGGCGAGCGCGACCAAGGCGCTCGATCTGCTCGATGCGGTTCCGGCCGAGCAGCGCCAGGATCTGGGCTATGTGCTGTGCAGCGTTCACTGGCTGATGCGCAAGGACCGGTTTCTCGACGCGGCGAAGCTGATGCTGGCCGCCCTGCCCGCGACCATGGCGCAGCAGGATACCGATCAATGGTGGCGCGACCGGCGGGTGCTGGCGCGCAAGCTGCTCGACCTCGGCGAATACAGGACTGCCTACCAGGTCGTGCGCGAAGCTGGTTTGCCGGCCAATGAGAACTACCGGGCCGAATCCTATTTTCTCCCGGGCTGGATCGCGCTGCGTTATCTCAACGAACCCGCGACGGCGCGGGAGCGGTTTGCCCATATCGACGACGGCTCCACCAACCCGATCGTGATTGCGCGGGCGAATTACTGGCGCGGCCGCGCCGCCGAGGCCACCGGCGAGGCCGAGGCGATGCGCGGCTTCTTCGAGGCGGCCGCCCGCCAACCCACCGCCTATTACGGACAGCTGGCGCGCGCGAAACTCGGCCTCGACGGAATCCAGCTGCGGTTGCCGCCGCAGTCCGATCCATGTCGCGGTCCGGCCTTCATGGACGAACTCGCCCGCGCCGCCAACATGCTCTACGCGCTCGGCGAGCGCGACCTGGTGCTGAGTTTCGCCAGCGATCTCGGCGAACAAAGCGTCGATGTCGCGGGGCTGGTCGGGCTCGGTGAGCTGGCCGTGCTGCGCAACGATGCCCGCTCGGTGCTGCAGATCGGCAAGTCGGCGCTCGCCCGCGGCATAGCGCTGGATCTATATGCCTTCCCCGATATCGGCATCCCGCGCCACAACCAGATCGGCCCCCCGATCGACCGCAGCGTGATCTATTCAGTGGCGCGGACCGAAAGCGCGTTCGACCAGAAAGACATGTCGGCGGCCAAGGCGGTCGGCCTGATGCAGGTCACGCCGGCGGCGGGCCGCGACACCGCCAAACGCATCGGCATCACCTATGATTGGGATCGCCTCGTCTCCGACCCGGTCTACAACACCCAGATGGGCGCCGGCGAACTCTCCGCCTTGCTGCGCGAATATCGCGGCTCCCATATCATGACCTTCGCCGGTTACAACGCCGGCCGCGGCCGGGTCCAGCAATGGGTCAAGCAGTACGGCGATCCACGCGATCCGAGGGTAGATCCGGTCGACTGGGTCGAACGGATTCCGTTCGCCGAAACCCGCAACTACGTCCAGCGCGTGATGGAGAATCTGGCGGTCTATCGGGTCCGGCTCGAGACGCCCGCGCCGGAAACGCCGCCGGAGATCAATCCGCCGCGCGATATGGCGCATGAGGCCAGCGCCGCGCCGAACGCGCCGGTCCCGTCATCTGTCGTCAAGTGACAGATTGAGCCCGCGATTTCGCGGCTCGCTTTTTCACTCGTCGTGGCCAATCAAAGGGCTTCGACATTCCGCCCAGCTGGCCTTGAAGCTCCGCTATCGGCAGGTCCTCACCGGCCAACCATCGACCGAAGTCGACATCCAGCATGTCCTCTTCGAGAGCCGCAGCATCTCCGCCGATCCCGATCAGCAGCCGCCTCCTGGCTGGCTCTCCGACGATGGTGTGAAGCGTACCGCCTCCTCCAACATAACCATGGTGAAATGCCGGCGACGTCGACCGGTTCAGTTCCGTAAACATCCGTTCTGCGCTTAAACCGCCTGACGCCCATGCCTCGAGTGGTGGCAATCTTTGTTGCGAATGCGTCGCCGCACGAGGACGATTCAGCGGCCGGAGAAGAGGCGACCGAAAATGATTGGTGCATGCAAGCCAGGCGCCTGTTTGCACGGCGACAGCCCCCGGACTGGCTTCCACCACCGCAGCAGCGCCGTCGGCATCGAGCAGCGAGTAGTTATATTGCATGGCGTGAGAAAGCTGACGGAGTGTCACAACTGCTTCCGTCGTCGTGGAGCACTGATCGAGGATCATCCTCACGATCAGGTCGGCTGACAATCCGGGAAAGCGAGGACTCTATCTTGACCTGATGCAGGCCAATCATCAGGCCGTGCTGGTATTCCATCCAGCCGTCCTGTCAATTGATGACTCGATCCGATGCTGGCATAGGTTCCGCCAGCTTGCAGAAGAACGAACTGAGCCCCGTAGTACCGCGGCCTGTAATCGTAGTTGCGACTATAGACATCGGCGGTCATCGCCGCCGAGCAGGCTCCGATCGGAGGTCGAAGACCGTCATTGCCGAACCAGAAAGCCGCCCGTTCCATTGAAATGCCGAGTTCGTCCGCAAGTCCGGCAAGCTCTTCCCACAGCGCGGGAGCGAATTTGGCGAACACCCGCTGTTCCGTACGAAGATTGAACCACCACGGAAATCCTGTCGTCTTGCTACGGAGAAAGGCTCGCCCTTTCGCTGTCGTCGCAAACAATCGGGCCTGGGCACGGCCGACCTCGTACGGCGTGCCCCTGCACTGAACGATACTGACGCGAAACGGTTTTGTCGGCACATTCATCAGCCCGTCACCGCGTGACTTTTTCGCGTCCGTACAGCAGCAGCATGACGACGATGATGATGCCGTAGATGATCTGGCGTCCGAATTCGGCGATCTGCATCACCGACAGGATCGACTGCAGCAAGGTGATGAGAATAACGCCGGCGATGGTGCCGAGGTAGCTGCCGCGCCCGCCAAGGATCGAGGTGCCGCCGAGCACCACGGCTGCGATCGACGGCAACAGATAGGCGTCGCCCATCGATTGCGCGGCCTTGCCGGCATAGCCGGCGAGCAGCACGCCGCCGAAACCCGCCAGCGCGCCGCACAGCGCGAAGGCGATCATCACGACGCGCTGGGTCGGCACGCCAGAGAGATAGGCCGCGGTTTCCTGGTTGCCGATGCCATAGACCGCGCGGCCGAACGTCGTGCGCCGCAGCAGGAACACCGCGAGCACGCCGGTGATCAGCCAGACAATCGCGGCGTTGGGTACGCCGAGGATCGTCCCCGCCGCCAGATAGCGCATCGCGGCGGAGGCGCTGTCGCCGGGTGCGAAGCCGCCGGTATAGGCGACCATCAGGCCTTGCGCCACGGCATTGACCGCCAGCGTACGATCATGGAAGGGATCCGCAAGTAAGCAACACCGACGCCGTTCACGAGGCCAACCAGCAGACCACAAAAGATGCCGACCGGAATCGCCAGCACCTCACCGACGGGGCCATGCGCCGCCGCGGCGGAAGCCATCATCGCGCCCAGCGTCACCGTCCACGGCACCGAGAGATCGATCTGGCCGAGCAGGATGACCAGCATCATCCCGGTCGCGATGATGCCGAGAAACGCGCCGACCTTGAGCTGTTGCAGCAGATATTGCGGCGACAGGAAATTCGACGAATAGAAGCTGCCGAGCACCAGCAGCAGGATGATGCAGCCGAACGCCGTGACCACGGGTACGTCGAGGCGTTGCCGCCAGCCGTGCGCGCGGCGCTCCGGTGCCGTGGTGGCTTCGGTCATCGCGGCCTCACGTGAACAGCTCGAGCCGGTTGCGCACCTGGAACAGGCGCGCCGAACCGATCGATACCGCAAGCAGCAGCACCAGACCCTGGAACAGCGGCTGCCACAACGGATCGACGTCGAACACAAACAGCAGATCGCCGATGGCGCGGAACGCCAGTGCGCCGAAAATGGCGCCGACCGCGCTGCCGCGGCCGCCGAACAGCGACACGCCGCCGAGCACCACCGCCGCGATCGAATACAGCGTATAGGTGTTGCCGTTGGCCACCGACGCTTCGCCGGAATAGGTGAAGAAGGTCAGGAACAGCCCGCCGGTCGAGGCGAGCACGCCACCGAGCACATAGGCCGCAAACTTGGCGCGGCGGATCGGCATGCCCGACATATAGGCGGCAAGTTCCGAGGAGCCAACGGCATAGACGGTGCGGCCGACCACCGAGCGCTGAAACGGCAGCCAGACCAGCAGCACGATTCCGATCAGCACCACGACGCTCGCCGGAATCACATCGAAGATCTTTCCGGTCAGCGCGTCGGCAAAGGCGGAATTGAAGTCGTCCGCCGCGCCGGGAAACGGCCGGATCCACAGCGCGATTCCGAAATAGACCGCGCCGGTCGCGATCGTGGTGACGATCGGCTGCAACCGACCGAAAATGACGATGACCGCATTGATGGCGCCGCACAGCGCGCCGATCCCGATCACCGCAGCGACGCCGAATGTGGTCGCGACGGTGGAGCCGGCGACGAGATAGGAGGCGACGCAGTTGCAAAGAATGAAAATCATGCCGACCGACAGGTCGATGCCCGAGGTGAGCACCACCAGGGTCTGCGCCATCGCGACCAGCGCCAGCAGCACGCCCTTGTTGGCCACCGTCTGCACCACATTGGCGGTGAACCCGGCGGGATGGTTGGCGACATAGAGGCCGAACATCGCGACGAAAATGGCCATCGCCGTCAGCGTGCCGCGCTGTTCGGCCAGAATGAAGCGCCAGTCCTTCATGCGCGCCCCACTGCTTCTTCAGCCGGCACATCGATATTGAGCGCCAGGCTGATCAGCGCGCGCTCGGTGATCTCGGCGCCGGTCAGCGTGCGCTTGACCGCGCCGTCATAGAGCACCAGCACCCGGTCGCAACAGCCGATCAACTCGTCATAATCGGTCGAATACAGCACGATCGCGGCGCCGGCATCGGCAAGCTTGCGCAGCAACTGGTAGATTTCCTGTTTGGTGCCGACGTCGATGCCCCGCGTCGGATCGTTGAGCAGAATGATGCGGGGTTTGCGCATCAGCCACTTGGCGATCACCAGCTTCTGCTGATTGCCGCCGGACAAGGCGCCTGCCGGAACCGAAACGCCGTCGGTGCGGATGGCGAGCAGCCTGATCATCGCGTCGACGGCGTCCTGTTCGGCATTGCGGTCGATGATGCCGCCATGGGCCAGTTCCGACAGCGCCGCAAAGGACAAATTGTCCCGCACCGACATCTGCAGCATCAGCCCCTCGGTCTTGCGGTCCTCCGGGATCAGCGCCATGGCGATGCCGGCGGCCTTGGCCGCGCGGGGCGAAGTAATGTTGACCGCTTTTCCGTCGATCAGGACCTGCCCACCGATGCCGCGCAACACCCCGAACAGCGCCAGCAGCAGCTCGCGCTGTCCCTGCCCGTCCAGACCGCCGAGCCCGACGACTTCGCCGGCCCGAACGCTGAAGGAAATATCGTTGAGGCGCGGCGCCCAGGACAGGTTTCGCGCTTCGAGCAGCGGTGTGGCGGCGGCCACCGGCGCATCGGGCTTCGGCGGGAACACGTGGCTGTATTCGCGGCCGATCATCATCTCGACCACTTCATTGTCGCTTTTGGTACCCGCCTCATAGGTCGCGATCCGCCGGCCATTGCGGAACACCGAACAATCGTCCGCCAGTTCGGCGATCTCGTGCATCCGGTGCGAGATATACAGCAGCGCAATCCCCTCGGCCTTCAGCCGTTTCAGCACATCGAACACCCGCTTCACATCGGCCGCCGCCAGCGCCGAGGTCGCCTCGTCGAGGATGAGGACGCGCGGCGAGCGCGACAGCGCCCGGGCGATTTCGATGATCTGCCGCCGCGACAAGGGCAGGTCCCGGACCAGCGCCATCGGATGAATGTCTTCGCCGCCGGCGCGCGCCAGCGCGGCTTCGGCGATGCGGCGCTGCGCCTTGCGGTCGATCAGGCCGAACCGGCCCGGCGGATTCGACACCACGATATTGTCCGCGACCGAAAGGTCGGGGATCAGCGAAAGCTCCTGGAAAATGCAGACGATGCCTGCCGCATTGGCCGCGGCGGGATTGGGGAAACTTACCTCGTGCCCGTCGAGCCGCATGCGGCCCTCGTCGGCCAAGACCACGCCGGACATGATCTTGATCAGCGTGGA
>JAQGJF010000311.1 GCA_028290765.1 Tardiphaga sp. | reverse complement strand
ATTCCGAGCTTTGCGCTGGCCATCGTGCTGGTCGCGATCCTGCAACCGTCGATCTATTCGATCGTCGGCTCGATCGCGATTGTGAGCTGGCCGCCGGTCGCGCGCCTCGTGCGTGGCGAGGTGCTGTCGCTGCGCACCCGCGAATATGTCCAGGCCGCGATCGTCACCGGGCAAACCCATCGCTGGATCATCTGGCGCGAAATCCTGCCCAACGCGCTGTCGCCCGTGATCGTGCTGGCCTCGCTGATGGTCGCGACCGCGATCCTGCTGGAATCCTCGCTGTCGTTTCTCGGCCTCGGCGATCCCAATCTGATCTCCTGGGGCTACATGGTCGGCGCCGGCCGCACCGTGGTTCGCCAGGCCTGGTGGATCACAGTGTTTCCCGGCATCGCCATCCTGATTTCCGTGCTCGGCCTGAACCTGATCGGCGAAGGCCTCAACGACGCGCTCAATCCGCGTCTCGGCAGGAATGGACGTTAGATGTCGGCATCGGTCTCGATCAAGAATCTGAAGATCGCGCTGCCGCCGGGCAGCGAGCGTGCTTACGCGGTCGACGGCATTTCGTTCGATCTGGTGGCGGGCGAGATCGTCTGCGTGGTCGGCGAGTCCGGTTCCGGAAAATCGATGTGCGCGCACGCCCTGATGGGACTGTTGCCGGACAGCGTCAGCACCGAAGCCGGCGAGATCGTCTTCGAAGGCAGCAATCTGCTCGGCCTTGACGAGGACGGCTGGCGCGATGTCCGCGGCCGCCGCATCGCCATGGTGTTCCAGGAGCCGATGACGGCGCTCAATCCGTTGATGCGGATCGGCGATCAGATGATGGAAATGTTCGAGGCTCATGGCCTGCTGACGCCGAACGAGCGCCGGCAGAAGGCGCTCGGCCTCGCCCGCGAGGTCGGCCTGCCCGATCCTGAACGGATCGTCCGCGCCTATCCGCACCAGCTGTCCGGCGGCCAGCGGCAGCGCGCGATGATCGCGATGGCGCTGGCGCTCGAGCCCGCGGTGCTGGTGGCGGACGAACCCACCACCGCGCTCGACGTCACGACGCAGGCGCAGATCCTTAAATTGATCCGCGACCTGCAGCGCCGCCGCAACATGGCTGTCATGTTCATCACCCATGATTTCGGCGTGGTCGCCGATATCGCCGACCGCGTCATCGTGCTGCGCCACGGCCGGGTGGTCGAGCACGGAAGTGCAACGGAAGTGCTCGCCCGTCCGCAGCATCCCTACACCAAGGCGCTGCTCGCGGCGGTGCCGTCGATGCACCCGCCGGTCCGCGCGCCGCTCGGCGATCGGGCCAAGGCCGTGGAAGTCGTCGGTCTGGACAAGACCTATGTCACCTCCGGCGGCTGGTTCCAGCCGGACCGCAAGGTGCAGGCCGCCAACGCGGTCAATTTCGAAATTCTCAAGGGCGAGACGCTGGGCCTGGTCGGCGAATCCGGATCGGGCAAATCCTCGGTGGCGCGGCTGGTGATGCGGTTGATCGAGGCCGACCGCGGCACCGTGCGGCTCGGCGATGTCGATTTCACCCGGCTCGGCGGCACGGCGCTGCGCGAGCAACGCCACCGCATCCAGATGATCTTTCAGGATCCGTTCGCCTCTCTCAACCCGCGCCGCAAGGTCGGCGCCATCATCTGCGACGGGCCGATCGCCAATGGGGTCGTTCCCGCGGCGGCGCGGCAGCGCGCCAGCGAATTGCTCGCGCTGGTCGGTCTCGATCCGGGCGCGATGGAACGCTATCCGCATGAATTCTCCGGCGGCCAGCGCCAGCGCATCGGCATTGCGCGCGCGCTGGCGCTCGATCCCGAAATCATCGTCGCGGATGAGGCGGTGTCCGCGCTCGATGTCTCGGTGCAGGCGCAGGTGCTGGCGTTGCTGGAGGATCTCAAAAAGCGGCTGGGCCTTTCCATGCTGTTCATCACCCACGATTTGCGGGTCGCCGCGCAAATCTGCGACCGCATTGCCGTGATGCAGCGCGGGGTGATCGTCGAACTGAAGCCGACCGCGGCGCTGTTCGCCGCGCCCGAACATCCCTATACGCGCGAATTGCTCGGCGCCGTACCGGGACAGCGTTCGCCGTCGCACGCCGCGTAAGCTTCTCAGCGCGGCACCACCGCCGTCGCCTCGATCTCGACCCGCGCGGCTTTCTCGACCAGCCGCACCACCTGGACCAGCGCCATGGCCGGATAATGCGCGCCAAAGATCTCGCGGTAGATCTGACCGAGCACTTTCAAATTGGCCAGATATTCTTCCACATCGACGACATACCAGGTCAGCCGCACCAGATGCTCCGGCCTGGCGCCGCCCTCGGCGAGAATCTCCGCGATGTTGCTCAGGGCCTGACGCACCTGCGCGGTGAATTCCGCCGGCAGATGGCCGTGAATGTCCCAGCCGATCACGCCGCCGGTGACGACAAGGCGGCCGTCGGCGGTCATGCCGTTGGCGTAGCCTTTCGGCGCCGGCCAACCGCTCGGCTGCAGCACCTGCGGCATCGACGCAGACGTTTCGCTCTTGGGAGTCGGCACCACGGTCAAAGCGGGGCCTTTTGGCACGGTCACCGGCAATTCTCCTTCACAGTCGCATTCACAGCATTCATTCCGCGGCCATGCCCGATGCAGATGCGGCGGCGCTGGCGATCTGGCGCAGCGCAAATCGCTTCAGCTTGCCGGTTTCGGTCTTGGGCAATTGCGCCACGAATTCGATGGCGCGCGGATATTTATAGGGCGCGATCTCGCGCTTGACGTGGTCCTGCAATTCGCTCGTCAGCGCGGCATCGCCGGTCACGCCCGGCGCCAGCACCACATAGGCCTTGACGATCATGCCGCGGGCCTCGTCGGGCGCGCCGACCACGCCGCATTCGGCCACCGCCTGATGGGTCAACAGCGCCGCCTCGACATCGGGGCCGGCGATGTTGTAGCCGGCCGAGACGATCATGTCGTCGGTGCGCGCGCAATACCAGAAGTAGCCGTCGTCATCCATCACATAGGTGTCGCCGGTGACGTTCCAGCCATTGTGGACATATTTGCGCTGCCGTTCGTCGGCGAGATAGCGGCAACCGGTCGGCCCGCGCACCGCCAGCCGCCCCATGGTGCCCGCCGGCACCTCAAGGCCCTCGTCGTCGACGATCCTGGCTTCATAGCCCGGCACTGGTTTTCCGGTGGCGCCGGGGCGGATCTCGTCCTCGATGGCGCTGATGAAAATATGCAGCATCTCGGTGGCGCCGATGCCGTCCATCAGCTTGATGCCGGTCGCCTTCAGCCATGCATCGAACGTGCCCTTCGGCAAGGTCTCGCCGGCGGAAACGCATTTGCGTAAGGTCGAGACGTCGTGGCTGCCGAGTTTCGCGATCATGGCGCGGTACGAGGTCGGCGCGGTGAAGCACACCGTTGCCTTGTACTGCGCGATCGCCGGCGGCAGATCGTCCGGCCCGGCCTTCTCCAGCACCACGAAGGAGGCGCCGATATGCATCGGAAACAGCACGCCGCCAAAGCCGAACGTAAACGCCAGCGGCGCCGAGCCGATGAAGCGATCCTCCGCCGCGGCGCGCAACACGTTTTTGGCATAGCCGTCGCAGACCGCGAGCATGTCGCGGTGGTAGTGCATGGTGCCTTTCGGTTCGCCCGTGGTGCCTGAGGTAAACGCAATCAGGCAGATGTCGTCGGAGGCGGTATCGACCGCCGTGAATTCGTCGCTGGCATCGGCGATCAGCGCTTCGAGAGAACCGGGCTGACCGGTCCCCCAATAGACAATGCGCTTCAGTTCCGGCGCGGCGTCCCTGGCCTTTTCCATCTCGTCGCTGAGCTTGCCGTCGCACAGCGCCAGCGCGATCCTGGCCTTCTGGATCGGATAGGCCACTTCCTTGGCGCGCAGCAACGGCATCGTCGCCACCACGATACCGCCGGCTTTCAGTACCGCCAGATAGGTCGCGACCATCATGGGATTGTTGGCCGATCGCAGCAGCACGCGCCCGCCGGTGACGAGGCCGAGCTGGCCGACCAGCACATTGGCGATGCGGTTCACCAGCTGCTGCAATTGCCGGTAGCTGTAATTGACGTCGGGACTGAAAATGCAGGGCGCGTCGCCTTTGCCCTGCTCGACCCAGCGGTCGAGAAAATTCACCACGCAATTGAGCCGCGCCGGATATTGCAACTCGGGCCGGGTGAAGATGAATTCCGGCATCTGATCGGCCGGCGGCAGATGGTCCCGGGCGAACGTGTCGACATGGGCGGTGTGATGAGTTGTGACGTGAGCATTGGCAGCATGAGCCATTGCACGCTCCTTTCACCTTCGATGGACGCCCGGCAGCGCTATTCGCCAATCATTTTAAACCTAAAGCAATTGGGTGCAACAGCCGAATTCGGCCGATCCCGTGATTTTTTGGGCAGGCGGTGCGCAAGCCGTGTTCAGCCCGCGGGCCTGCGCCCGGTGACGCGCGGGCGCGTTCAGCGTTCGGCCAGTTGCACGATCCGCAGCGTCATCGGCGACTGCGGATCAGCCAGCGGCGCAATGACGGTAAAGTGGTTGGCGTCGGGGATGGCGGCAAACCGCGTCGCGACGCCGGCCTTGCCCCAGACATCGACCATGCTTCGGCTCTGCCGGAAATATTCCGCGCTCTCGTCGCCGCCCACCACGGCATCGAGGCTGCCGTGCGATGGCGGCGTCCAGAACAGCGGGCTCGCCTCCCTCGCGGTCGCTTCCTCGAGCCGCAGCGCCTTGTTGAGCGAGGTCTGCACCAGCGGCACCAGATCGAACAGGCCGGAAATCGTATAGGCCGCCGTTACCAGATCCCGCGGCAGCGAGGCGTCGAGCGCGCGCCAGTCGGTCGCCAGCATGCAGGCGGCGAGATGTCCGCCCGCCGAATGCCCGCTCATCACCAGCGGCCGGCCGAACCGCGCCAACTCGCGCGACATGCTGCGCATCTGGGCGATGATGTCGGCGATGGCAACATTCGGGCACAGGTCGTAGCTCGGGATCGCGACGCTGACGCCATGGGCATTCAGGCCGGCCGCGAGATGGCTGAACGACGACGAATCGAGCGCCTGCCAGTAGCCGCCATGGATGAAGACGACGATCGGGCCTTCATTGGTGCCAGCGGAGAAGAAATCGATGATGTGGCGCGCGCCGGGACCATAGGGGATCGCGCGCCAGCGGCCGTGGCGTGCCTCGCGATAGGCCGCCGCATCGCGCGCCCAGCCGGCCATGTGAGCGGGATTGTCCGGAACCCGTGCCCGGTTGTTGTATTCGACCTCGTAATCCGGCGCCGCGCTCGACGCGCTTTCAACCGTCACGGCACCCGTTCCTTGGCGGCTTTCGCCGACGCCTTGGTCTTGGCCAGGAGGCGCATCAACTCCCGCACATCCTTCGGCGCCAGGTCGGAAAATATCTCGGCGATCCAGATCTCGTGCTCCGCCGCCATCTTGCGGAATTCGGCGCGGCCGGCCTTGGTCAGGCGGATCACCTGCACGCGCCGGTCGGTCTCCGAGGTGCGGCGGTCGAGATGGCCGGATTCCACCAACCGCTCGACGAGGCCGGTGACGTTGCCGTTGGACACCATCATGCGCTTCGAGACATCCGACAGCGTCATGCCGTCCGGCACCTTGTCGAGCTGTGCCATCAGGTCAAAGCGCGGCAGCGTGACGTCGAAGCGCTCGCGCAGCCGGCTGCGCACCTCGCCCTCGATCAGGGTGGTGCAGGTCAGAAGCCGAAGCCACAGCCGCAGTTCGTCGCCGTGATCCTCGGGAAGTTCGACGGCCTTGGTCTCGGAATCGAGCGTCATGATGCGATCTTACCTGCCTGGAGAATTGGCACGGAGCGGGATTTTCCGATCATTTTGACCTTCAAATAATTCACGGCCTGCCGCAAGTCAAAACGCCGCAGGGCGCAACTTGCGGGATTTGGCGAATTACTTTAGGGTTCAAACAAATTGGCGCGCGGCTTGCATGCGCTTTCTGACGGATTTCGTGCCGTGTCGCCTGCCTTGCGGCAGCGGCCGTCATGAGAATAGTCTCTGGCCCGGACATGGGTGGCTCGAGACAATAGTGGGCTGGATTTCGGCGGCGCAAGGCAGCCGATCAGAGGAGAAGTCATGAAGCAGCAGATCAAGTTGGCCGGACTCGCGGTCCTGATGAGCGTCGCGGCCGGTCAGGCCATGGCGCAGGAAAAGATCAAGGTCGGCGTGATCATGACGCTGTCCGGTCCGGCGGCGGGCCTCGGCCAGCAGGCCCGCGACGGTTTTGCGCTCGCGGTCAAGGACCTCGGTGGCAAGATGGGCGGCAAGGAAGTCGAAGTCGTCGTGATTGATGACGAGCTCAAGCCCGACGTCGCCGTGACCAAAGTCAAGGGACTTCTCGAACGCGACAAGGTCGACTTCGTGGTCGGCCCGATCTTCTCCAACGTGCTGGGCGCGATCCACAAGCCGGTGGTGGAGAACAAGACCTTCCTGATCAGTCCCAATGCTGGCCCGTCGAGCTTCGCCGGCAAGGAGTGCAACCCGTTCTTCTACGTGACCTCGTACCAGAACGACCAGATCCACGAGATCCTCGGCAAGGTCGCGCAGGACCGCGGCTACAAGAAGGTCTATGTGCTGGTGCCGAATTATCAGGCCGGCAAGGATTCCGCCGCCGGTTTCAAGCTCGATTTCAAGGGCGAGGTGGTCGAGGAATCCTATGTCCCGCTCAACACGCTGGATTTCCAGGCCGAGCTATCCAAGATCGCCTCGCTCAAGCCCGACGCCGTCTTCACCTTCATGCCGGGCGGCATGGGCGTGAACCTGGTCAAGCAGTACAAGCAGGCCGGCCTCGTCGACCGCATCCCGTTCCTGTCGGCCTTCACCGTCGATGAATCGACGCTGCCGGCGCAGCAGGATGCCGCGACCGGCATGTTCGGCGGCGCCAACTGGGCGCCCAATCTCGACAATCCGCAGAACAAGAAGTTCGTCGCAGCCTATGAGGCCGCTTACAACGCCGTCCCCGCCACCTACGCGTTCCAGTCCTATGACGCGGCGATGCTGATCGACAGCGCGGTCAAGGCAGTCAAGGGCGACCTCAGCAACAAGGACGCGGTGGCGGCAGCGCTGAAGAAGGCCGAGTTCACCTCGCTGCGTGGCGGCTTCAAGTTCAGCGCTAACGGCTATCCGATCCAGGACTTCTATCTGACCAAGGTCGCCAAGCGTCCGGACGGCAAGTTCCAGACCGAGATCGTGGAAAAGGTGTTTTCCAACTACGGCGACCGCTACGCCAAGGATTGCGCGGCGAAGTAAGGTCAGCTTCACCACACGGGGCTATCGCGCATGAAACAAGCGGTCGCCGCACCTCTTCCTTATCCCTCCCCCTTGTGGGGAGGGTGCGAAGGCGGCCTTCGGCCGCCGTCACTAAAGAGGACGCCGATGCTTCGCATCGGCTATGCCGACAGGCCGGTCAGGTGGGGGTTAGACGCGAACGACTGCATCTGTGATCCCCCCACCCCGGCCTCCGCTTCGCTCGAC
>JAQGJF010000310.1 GCA_028290765.1 Tardiphaga sp. | reverse complement strand
ATATCAAGCCGCAGATGGTGCAGGACTGGAAAGTATCGCCGGACGGGCTGACCTACAGCTTCACGCTGCGCGATGGCCTGATGTGGCATGACGGCCAGCCGGTCACCGCCGCCGATTGCGTGGCATCGCTGCGCCGCTGGGGCACCCGCAGCGCGCTCGGCCGCCGTATCTTCGCCATCACGGCTTCGCTGGAGCCTGCCGACGCCAAGACTTTCGTGCTGACTTTGAAAGAGCCGTCCGGCCTCGTCATCGACGCCCTTGGTAATCCGGTCAGCCCGGTCGCTTTCATGATGCCGGAGCGCATTGCCAAGACGCCCGGCGACCAGCGCATCACCGAGATCATCGGCTCCGGCCCGTTCGTCTACAGCAAGGCCGATCACCGCGCCGGCGACCGCATGACCCTGAAGAAATTCGCCGGTTACGTGCCGCGCCCCGAGCCCGCCGATTTCCTGGCCGGCGGCAAGCGCGTCACGATCGACACGTTGGAAATCCGTGTCATTCCCGATGGCTCGACGGCGGCCTCGGCGCTGCAGACCGGCGAAGTGGATTTCATGCAATACGCGCCGTTCGACCTGCTGCCGATGCTTGAAAAGAGCCCGCGGGTGAAACTCGTCAATTTCACCGGCGGCAACATGTTCGCCGGCGCCTATCGCCTCAACGCCGCGTCAAAACCGTTCGACGATCCAGCGATCCGGCGCGTGCTGTGGAAACTGGTCGATCAGCACGAAGTGATGGACGGGCTCGGCCTCGACGCCAAATACGCCACGCCGTGCGCGACGTTCTTCACCTGCGGCACCACCTATGACAGCAAGGCCGGCACCGAAGCGGCGGCGAACCCGTCGGTCGACGCGGCGAAGGCCGCGCTGAAGGCCACGACATATGCCGGCGAACCGGTGATCGTGCTGCAGGCCAACGATCTCGAAGCCCCGCGCGTCTCGGCGCAGGTGCTGGCGGAGCGGCTGAAGCTGGCCGGATTCAATGTCGACCTGCAGGTGATGGATTGGGCCTCGGTGCTGGCCCGCCGCGCCAAGAAGGAAGGCTGGAGCGTGTATGGCGTTCACGCCGGCGGCTTCGACCTGGGGTCGCCGCTGACCAACGTCATGGTGGCGTTCAACTGCGTCGACTTCACCGGCTGGCAGTGCGACGCGCGGATCACGCCGCTCTTGGAGGCGTTCGCCAAGGCGCCCGCCGAGGCGGATCGAAAGAAGATCGCCGCCGACATCCAGGCCGTGATGTATGATCAGGCGCCGGCGATCCCGTGGGGCCAGTTTGCCCAGCCGGCGGCCTATCGCGCCGAGTTGCGCAACCTGATCCCGTCCGCCATCCCGGTGTTCTGGAACGTCGAGAAGTAACGCCATGTACGATGTCATTGTTGTCGGCGGCGGCTCGGCCGGCGCCGCCGTGGCGGCCAGGCTCTCCGAAGATCCGAACCGCCGCGTGCTGCTGCTCGAAGCCGGTCTCGACTGGCGCAGCGACGAGGCGCCTTGGGAAATCACCACGCCGAATCCGATTCCGATCATCCACCAGCGCGCGTTTCAGGAAAAATGGCAGTGGCCTGATCTTTTGACGCGCCGGGTGGCGGGGCAGGAGCCGCGCTTCTACTGGCGCGGTAAGGGCCTCGGCGGCTCTTCGATGATGAACGGCCAGATCGCGATCCGCGGCGTCGCCGATGCGTTCGACGAATGGGCCGCGAATGGCTGCACCGGCTGGTCGGCCAAAGAGGTGATGCCGCTGTTCTCGGTGATCGAGGACGATCTGGAATTCGGCGGCAGCGCGGGCCATGGCAGCGGTGGACCGTTGCCGGTCTATCGCGCGCCGCCCGAGAGATGGGGCCCGGTCGATCGCGGCCTGCGCGATGCGGCGCTGGCCAGCGGCTATCCATGGTGCGCCGACGTCAACGGTCCGGACGGCGAGGGCGCGGCCTGTTATCCGATCAACAGCCGCGCCGGCCGCCGCATCACCACCAATGACGGCTATCTGGAGCCCGCGCGCGGCCGCGCCAATCTGGAAATCCGCGGTCACGCGCTGGTCGATCGTCTCGTCATCAAGGACGGCCAAGCCACCGGCGTCCGCGTTCACATCGAGGGCCACGGCACCAGCGAAATTTTTGCCCGCGAAACCGTGCTGTGCGCCGGCGCCATTCATAGCCCGGCGATCCTGCTGCGCTCGGGCGTCGGGCCGGCCGAGGAATTGAAGGCGATGGGCATCGCGGTCGAACATGACCTGCCGGTCGGCCGGCACTTCTTCGATCACCCGCTGTTTCGCGCCACGATCCAGCTGCGCGAGGAGTTGCGTCCCACCGATCCGGACACGCGCCATACCAATTGCTGCGTGACCTATTCCTCCGGCCTCGCCGGCGGCGGCAAGCGCGACATGATCCTGATCGGCTTCAACCATCGCGGCATCGGGGTTCCCGGCGCGATCGGCGCCGGGCTGTTCAACGCCTATTCGCGCGGCGTGATCACGCTGGCCTCGATCGATCCACGGATCGATCCGATCGTCGAGGAGAACATGCTGGCCGATCCGCGCGACATGCTGCGGATGATGGATGCGGTGAAACGGCTGGCCGTGCTCACCGTCCAGCCGGCGCTGGCCGGCATCGCCGACTGGATACGGCTGACCGACACCGACCTGACATTGCCGCAAGCCGCTGCACTGCCGGACCATGAGTTGGAGGCGCTGCTGCGCCGCGACACCGGCGACATCCAGCATGCCGCCGGCAGCTGCCGCATGGCCGGCTTCGACGATGCCGACGGCGTCGTCAATCCCGACGGCACCGTGAAGGGCATCAAAGGCCTGCGCGTGGCCGACGCATCGATCATGCCGTCGGACTGCCGCGCCAACACCCATTTCACCACGGTGGTGATCGGCGAGGCGATCGCGCGGATGATGATGCGCCAGCCGGACTCGCCGATGGCAGGCGCCGCCATGACGTTGTCATGAAATGCACGGGTGGTGAAAGCGCATGCGCCGCGCCGGCGTGACGGAAATCGCCGTTTGAGAATGCATCGACCAGGATAATGACAAACGGTTTAGGGAAAGGAAAGAAACTCTCGAATGCGTGTGCTGCACTGGCCTCGCGCGGCAAGTTTTCGTGAGGCCCTTGTCGCTGATTTGCACGTGCACGACCTGCTTTGTTGTAGGGCGATCAACACGGATGAACATGATTCCGGGTTCGCGTATCGCCTTCCAATCAAACAGAAAGCAAGGAAACAGACATGAAAAAATCAGTCATGATTACGGCCGCCGCGCTGCTCATGATGGGTGCCTCCGGCGCCTATGCGCAATCATCGGATGGCTCGCCGCATCATCGTTGGACCCACGCGCGGGAAAGAATGGCGCCCCACGCGAATTCGATGGCATTCGCACCCGGCGGATACCGCTCGTTTCCCGGCGCCGTCGGCGATGAAGGTGGCAACGATGCCAATTCGATGGGCGGTCCGAACAGCGCCAATGCAAACGCTGAGGGCCGGACCGGCGATTGAAACGGCTGACGGCGACCTTGCCTTGCAAGCGCGCCCGTCGGAAGACGCCCGGGCCTCACCTCACCGCGGGTCCAGCGACCGCTGCAGTGACAGCACCGAACCAGGCGATCCGTAGTTCCTGGTTTGGTGCTGGCACCGTCTTCCGGGCTGGCCGGACATCGATGCTCCGGACGGTTGATTAAAATTATTCGCAAATCGCCAACCTGCGGGCAACTGTTCCGGCAAAGACCGGGCGGCCTTAAACCCGGCTTTCATGGCGAGCGCCGCATCCTTTTTTCCAAAGAAGGGGGCTCGCACATCAATGCCGGTTTTCAGATATTTTGCCGTCGTGGGATCGGCGCTGCTGATGTTGTTATTCGTTTCCGACGCCTACTTAGGCGACAGTGATAGCGATGCGCGCTTCAACGGGTCTTTATATGACAGCGCGATGTACGCGCCCCGGTTGGAGGAAGCCGTGGATACTGCGGAGCTTCAATTCACGCGCGATGCCACCCCTGCCGACCGCGTCAAGGAAGTGTTCGGTCGGTTCGGTCCCAACGAAAGCCGGCGTGGCAAACGCTACGCCTCCATGGGGACCGTCATTCGGTAGCCACCTGCAGGCCCCAGAGCCAGCCGCGCGTTTCGACGCCGGCCCGAGCTCCGGATGCGCGGGAGAATGTCCCGGCGACAGCAGCCATTTGCGACCCCCAGTTCTTGAATCCCGGATGAGGCCGGTTCAAGGTGTATCTCGCTCGCGCCCGATCGCCGTAGGGATCAGGACGAGCGGGGACAGGGGCTCTCGGATCGCAGCGTCGCCAGGATGGGAGGACGGTCTGAATGGCAAGGAAGGGAATTACGGGCCACGACGAATGGACTGTCACGGAAGCCCTGGCAACGGCGCTGGTCGCGCTGGAGCAGCTTCCGCCGAAACAGCAGCCGCTTAAGCAAATGGACGATATCAAGAAGCTGTTGGGCGCCGGTTGCCAACCCGGCACCGTCAACCTGCATCTGGCCCAGGCCAAATGCAGGTTGTTTCCCGATGTCGATACCGCAACGATCTATCGAGAATACGGCCTTGGCGACGGACAGGGCTGAAGCGAGCCGCCGGCGCATGAAGGTGGTTTGGCGCGCCATGTGCGGCGCGCGGGACATCGGCCCGCGATGGCTCGATCGATGCCATTTGAGGTAAAATGGTCGCCCGGGACGGGCTGTCCCTTGTCTCGATTATGCCTCACTTTGGCACCCATAATGTCCCCGGTGATTTGGCGAATTCCTCGGGGTGGGCTCTCCGAGGCGTCGAACCCGGGGGACTGATGAGCTACGCGATCGCGCGCGCTGACAGGGTGGCGGCATCCGGCAGGATGACGTTGACTGCGGCTGCGTGGGTACTGGCCTGCGGCGCGTCGGTGCTGGCCTGCGGCGTGGCGGCCTGGGTGGCGGGTTTCGATCCGATTGCTTTTGCCTTGAATGCCGCAGCTCCGAAGCATGTCCACGAAGCGTCGTTCGAGGCCCGGTTCACGTCAGCTTCGGCGTTGAATGTGCTGCCGCCCGATCTGTCCTCGGGGCGCCTGGTTCAATCGTTGGTCCCGGAGCATGCCGAACGCGAGGCCAAACTCCAGGAAGCCCGAGGCGAGCTGGCGCAGAAACTCCAGTCCGAAGACTGGCGGACAACCCTGTTCGGCGAGCCCGCCCCGCCACCGGCGCCCGCGCCGGCGCCGACGCCGACGGTCACCCCGGCCGTTCCGCTTCCGATGTCGCGTCCGGTCACGGCGAACTTCGAGGTACCCGTCAGCGCTCCGCCGGTTCAGGCCGACAAGGACAATCGCTCGTTGCTGCGGAAATTGGCCGACGCGCTCCCGGTGCCGCTGACGCTGGCGTCGCTGGCTCCCGATGGCGGGTTGATGAGAGACGGGCCGGATCTCGCGGCGCTCGGTTACGACAACGCCACCGCAGTCTATGACATTTCGGCGCGCGCCGTGTTCATGCCGAACGGCACAAAACTCGAGGCGCATTCCGGGTTCGGCGGCCTGAAGGACGATCCCGGACATGTCGACGAGCGCAATGTCGGCGCGACGCCGCCCAATGTCTATGAACTGAAACCGCGCGAGCGGCTGTTTCACGGCGTCCAGGCGTTGCGCATGGTGGCGGTCGGCGGCAACGGCACGCTCGGGCGCTCCGGATTGCTGGCGCACAGCTACATGCTCGGCCCCAACGGCGATTCCAAAGGCTGCGTTTCGATCAAGGACTACCAAAAGTTCCTGAACGCTTTTCAGAACGGCGAGATCAAGCGGCTCGTGGT
>JAQGJF010000280.1 GCA_028290765.1 Tardiphaga sp. | reverse complement strand
GGCGCGGGTAGCGGCATCGGCCGCGCCAGCGCGCTGCGTTTTGCCCGAGAGGGTGCCTCGGTTCTTGTTGTCGGGCGGCGGCAGGAAAACACCGATGAAACGGTGCAGTTGGTTCGCGCCGAAGGCGGGGTCGCAGTCGGCATGGTCACCGACGCCACGATCGAGGCCAATGTCGAAGCCATCGTGGCACAAAGCATTTCAGAGCTCGGCGGGCTTGACGTCTTCTTCGCCAATATTGCCAATCCCGGCACCAGCACGCCGCTTCTCGAACAGAGCGTCGAGGAGTGGGAGGAGGTCTATCGCGTCAACGTCGTGAGTTGTTTTTTGGCGGTCAAATATGCCGGACGCCACATGACGGCGCAGCGTCGCGGCTCGATCATACTGACCTCGTCCGCGGCCTCGCTTCGCGCCAACGCGGGCGCCGTTTCCTACAGCGCCAGCAAGGCGGCGGTGAACAGCCTGGCGCAATGCGCGGCCAATGCCTTCGCGGGCACCGGGGTGCGCGTCAATGCGGTCCTTCCTGGCCTTGTCGAAACGCAAATGACCCGCAAGATGTTCGACGATGCGCGCGCACGCGGTGTTGACGCCAAGATCGGGCATGTCACCCCGCTCAAACGGGCAGGCCAACCGGAAGAAATCGCCGCGATGGCCGCCTTTCTTGCCAGCGACGACGCATCCTACGTTGATGGTCAGTGTTTTGCCGTCGATGGCGGCGTGAGCAGCACCCATCCCGGACGGTTTTCAATGTAAGCAGACCCGCCTGCCCCGCGACCGGCTACGGAACTATTGGTCCCGGTAAATCGGCTGCCGCTTTTCCCGGAAGGCCGCGACGGCTTCCTGATGATCGCTCGTTTCAAGCAGCATGACCTGCTGGCGGTCTTCCATCGTCAGGGCGGTATCGAGGCTCGGCGCATCGATCAGCGCGTTCAGCGTCTGTTTGGTCAGGCGAAGTCCCATCGGCGAGGCCCGCGTCATCTCAGTCGCAAAATCGAGACCGGTCTCCAGCAACCGCTCAACCGGAACGACATCGCTGACCAGCCCTACGGCTTTCGCCCGCTCTGCATTGAGGAAGCGTCCGGTCAGCAACAGCTCCGACGCCACTGAAAGCCCGATCAACCGCGGCAAGAGATATCCGGATCCCATGTCGCAGCCGCCGACGCCAACCCGTATATAGGCTGCATTCATTCGCGCCTCGGGCGTGGCAAACCGGACGTCAGAAGCGAGAACCAGCGAAAAGCCGGCTCCGCAAGCCGGACCATGAACCAATGCGACGATCGGCTGAGGACAGCTCCGCATCAGGCGGATGACCCGCGAATAGCGCTGTTGCATTTTAAGCTGGCGTTGCGGCCGACCCGCACCGGGAGGCGAGAATGCATCCGAGCCGAGCTCCGCTCCAGCGCAGAAGGCCCGTCCATTGCCTCTCAGGATCACGACACGCGTGGTCAGGCGATCATGAAGTCCTGAAAAATACTCTGTCAGTTCATCGATCATTTCGGGCGTCACCGAATTGAGCGCATCAGGACGGTTCAGCGAGACAATATCGATTGCATCACGTGTCTCGATGGTGATGGCTTTGATTCTATCCATGTTTCCCCCGCGATGAGCTCTCAACGGCGCCATTTTCAATCATCATGAAGCGCCGCGATCCGGATTGCCACCAGACTTCCGTTGAACGATGTCCACCATAGGTCATGATTTCACGCCGCCCGGAAAATCGATCGCTGCGCGGCGACCTCTTCAAAGATGTAGTCCGAGACGGCCCGGACCCGGCTGATTTGACGCATATCCTGATGGGTAACCATCCAATAGCTGCGCTCGAACACTTTATCCGGCAGCACGATCCGCAATTGCTCGTCGCGATGGGCCGCGTAGTCGTGCAAAATTCCGATGCCGGCGTGGCCACGAACCGCTTCGAGCTGACCGACGGCGGTTGAGCATTCGATGCGGCTGTAGTTTGAGCCGTAGAGTTCCGGCATGAAATTAAGATGATCCGCAAAAAGCAAATCCTCGACATAGGTGATGAGGCAGCAACGTTCGAGGTCCTCCAGACGCCGCGGTGTGCCATGCTCAGCCAGGTAAGTCTTCGATGCATAGAAATGCAGCGAATAGTCGACCAGCTTGCGGACGGCAAGCCGCCCCTCCTCCGGTCTCTCAACGGTGATGGCGAGGTCGGCTTCGCGCTTCGACAAGGAGAACGTTCGTGACATCGGCACCAGCTGAACCGTCAGGGCCGGATACTTTGCCTTGAATTTACCAAGACGCGAGCTGAGGAAGAGCGTGGTGAAGCCATCCGGCGCTGCAACCCGCACCGTCCCCGAAAGCTCGACTTCCGATTGGGAGAGGTCGCCCTGAACCCGCAACAGCAGGGCTTCGACCTCCTCGGCCGACGCGCACAATCGGTCACCCGCAGCTGTGAGCACGCAGCCCGTGGTCTGGCGATCGAGAAGACGGACCCCCAGCGATTTCTCAAGCGCGGTTATCCTGCGGCTGACGGTGCCGAGATCCACCCGCAAATGCCGCGCCGCCGCTGAAAACTGGCCGGCGCGCGCGACGCTCAAAAAGAAGCGTATATTGTCCCAGTCCATGTAAATACCGGCACTCTTTCGCGCGAGTGAAACGACTATCGCATTCAATGCCATATCGATGGACATTCTCGCGGCCGAAATACTCATACAACAAATCGCAGCAATACGTCAGCCGACCACGCCGGCGGATCGCAGTTCATCGATGCTCGCGGCGGACAGACCGAGCTCGCTCAGGACATCATCGGTATGCTGTCCGAGCACTGGCGGCGGCATGCCGGCGTGGCGCTGTTCACCATTGATCAGGACCGGGTGCCCCACCGCCTTGAGCCGGCCGGCGCTGGCGTGATCATATTCGACAATCACACCGCTGGCCCTGGTGTGGGGGTGCTCCAGCAACTGGGCTATCGAATTGATCGGCGAACATGGAACGCCGACCCCGGCAAGCGCATCATTCCAGTGCTGAACCGAACCCCGCGCCAACGCCGACTGGACGTGCCCGAGGGTCTCGGCGCGGTGTTTGACGCGATCCGCATTGGCCCTGAATTTCGGATCGTCCACGATGGCGTCCAGCCCGACGACGCCACAAAATTTGCGCCATAAACTGTCGTTGGCGACCCCGATCATGATCGGCCCGTCGGCGGCCTCGAAAGCCTGGTACGGGCAGAGCGATTCATGGCTCGAACCGCATTTGGGCGGCTGAACACCGCGCTCCCAATAGGTCTGCAGATTGTACCCCAGCAATCCCAGCGCCGTCTCGAACAGCGAGACCTGGATCGTGCCGCCCTGCCCTGTTCTCTCGCGTGCGTAAAGCAGGGCCATA
>JAQGJF010000265.1 GCA_028290765.1 Tardiphaga sp. | reverse complement strand
CGCTCGACCGGCCACATCCTCGCCGCCGCCTCGCACCTGATCGCGCATAATGAGGGGCGGCTCGGCAAGACGCTACGCACCGAGGACGTCGACGGCGAAAAAGTCACCGTCACCGGAGCCTGGGATTCCGAGGAGGAAGCCCGCGGCATCGGCGAGGAGATCGAACAGCTGCAGCGCGACGGCCACAAGCTCAACGACATCGCGATCCTGGTCCGCGCCTCGTTCCAGATGCGCGAATTCGAAGACCGCTTCGTCACGCTCGGCCTGCCCTATCGCGTGATCGGCGGGCCCAGGTTCTACGAGCGCGCCGAGATCCGCGACGCGCTGGCCTATCTGCGGGTGATCAATTCGCCAGCCGACGATCTCGCCTTCGAGCGCATCGTCAACGTGCCGAAGCGCGGCCTCGGCGACGCCACCGTGCAGATGCTGCACGACCATGGCCGCAAGCGCCGCATCCCGCTGTTCGAGGCCGCCCGCGCCGTGGTCGAGACCGACGAGTTGAAGCCGAAGGCGCGCGGCAGCCTGCGCGAACTGATTTTGAGCTTCGACCGCTGGCGCGCGCGACGCGAGGTGGTTTCGCACACCGAGCTCGCCGAAATCGTGCTCGACGAGAGCGGCTATACCGAGATGTGGCAGAAGGACCGCTCCGCCGACGCCGCCGGCCGGCTGGAAAACCTCAAGGAGCTGGTGCGCTCGATGGAGGAATTCGAGAACCTGCAGGGCTTCCTCGAACACATCTCGCTGGTGATGGACCGCGAGGGCGGCGCCGAGGACGACGCCGTGTCGCTGATGACGCTGCATTCCGCCAAGGGCCTGGAATTCGACAACGTGTTCCTGCCCGGCTGGGAGGAGGGCCTGTTTCCGAGCCAGCGCACGCTCGACGAACAGGGCCGCGCCGGACTCGAGGAAGAACGTCGCCTCGCCCATGTCGGACTGACCCGAGCACGGCGCCTGGCCAAATTGTACTTCGCCACCAACCGCCGCATCCACGGCACCTGGACGACCACGATCCCGTCGCGCTTCCTCGACGAACTGCCGGCGGCCCATGTCGACATCACCGAATCCAAGGGCGGCTCGGGCTGGGGCGGCAGCGGCGGCTACGGCCCGTCGCGCTTCGACAATGTGGAATCCTTCGGTTCGAGCTATTCGACGCCGGGCTGGCAGCGCGCCCAGGCCAACCGTAATCGCAACGGCCGTGGTGGTGGCGGCGGCGGACAGGCCGGCGGCGGTTTCAACGAAAGCCAGTCGCCGTTCTCAAGCTCGCGCAGCGACGCACCGGGCGGCGGCTTCTCCCGCAACAAGCGCGGACCGATGGTGATCGAGGGCGAGTTGATCGCCAAATCCACCGGCACCACCTCCGAATTCACGCTGGACGACCGGGTGTTTCACCAGAAATTCGGCTACGGCCAGGTGGTGAAGATCGACGGCAACAAGCTCACCATCGCCTTCGAAAAAGCCGGCGAGAAGAAGGTGGTCGATAGTTTCGTCGAGCGGGTGTGATTCTCCAAAACATAAACTAAAGTCTGTGCCATTCTCGCGAACCGATTGTTACGGGAGACGGCATGCTTACCAACAGCCGCGACATTATTCGCCGTCTCGAACGAGAGGGCTGGATCCTGATGCGGATTACCGGTTCGCACCATGTTTTTAAAAACGCCTCCAGCGACCAAACCGTGGTAGTTCCTCACCCGAAGAAGGACTTGGGAAAAGGCCTCGTTCGTGCCATTTAAGGGCGCAGGATGGAAGCCGGACTGAGGTTTGCCGTGACGCACTATGTTGCCATCATAGAGGATGCAGGACCGGACCACGCCGTGGGCGTATGGTTTCCAGACTTGCCAGGTTGCACGTCCGCGGGCGATGACATCGATGAGGCTCTCCGGAACGCGCCGGAGGCGTTGGAGCTGTATGCGGAAAGCTTTGAGGTAGACGGGAAGCCGCTGCCACGGCCTCGGACCTTGACGGAATTGAAGAGCGATCCGGAAGTTGCCGGCGAGATGCATAGCTATATGATCGCATTGATCGAGCTGCCGACACGCGCGCACGCGGCTGAGTAACGCCGCCTGTACCAGCCCTCCATCACACCGCATGCATTCCGTGAGAGGCCTGTGACAAGAATTGAGAAATCGCGATGCCGCACTACATCGCATTGATCCGCGAAGAATCCGATGGCTGCTTTGAGGTCTCATTTCCCGACCTCCCCGGAGTCGTTACCGGTGGCGACGATTTCGAGGACGCCGTGGAGCAGGCCACCGAAGTCCTGGAATTCGCCGCCGAGGACTGGACCAATCCCGATGGATCGACCGGATTCAAACCACCCAGCAGCCTCGACGAACTGCGCCGGGATCCGGAATTCGTAGAGGCCGAAAAACATGCCGTGGTCGCGCTGATCGAATTTCCCGCCGGCGAAGAAGCGGCCGAATAACGCGAACAAAAGCCGGTCAAGCGATTGCACAATGGCGTGAGCGTTCCTATCTGCTGGTTCCGCGCGCTGCCATCCGGGCTGAATTCGCCCTCGCCTTCCCGTTCCCGGTTTCACGCATCACCGACTCACTTTATCAAGCGGCTCATGTCCCCGATCATTTCCGTTTCCAA
>JAQGJF010000245.1 GCA_028290765.1 Tardiphaga sp. | reverse complement strand
GGTGGAGATCGCGCCCTGTGAGGTGAATTTCCCGGTGGCGACCAGGATCAGCGCCAGGCTGATCAGCACCACGACGGTACGGATGAAGGTCGCAAGATCGGAATCGATGTCGGTGACGCCGATCTTGGCGAAAATCGCCGTCAGCGCCGCGAACATCGCCGACAGCAGCGCCCAGGCCAGCCATGACGACTGTGCATCCGGGTTCATTGGCGATCCGCGGGTTGTGCGAGGCTAGCTGAATTCTTGTTTTGACGCGTTTTCTTCATGCGAACCGGTATCCACTTCGCTTGAAAACGCTCTAATTGCGATCGTCGGGCAGCACCGGCAGCGGTGTGACCTCGATGCCTTCGTCGATCAGCGAGCGGGCCTCGTCCGGCGAAGCCTCGCCATAGATGGGCCGATGCTCGATATCGCCGTAATGCATCTTGCGCGCTTCGTTCGGGAAGCGCTCGCCGACATTGTCGGCGTTCTTGGTGACGTGATCGCGCAATTCCTTCAGCTTGGCGCGCAGCTCGCGCTCCTGCGCCATCATCAGCGGCGTCGACGGCACAGTACTGACTTCGGTCGAGGCCGCCTCCGGCTGTGGTGCCGCCGCGCCGTCTTTCTTCTTGCGGCCGATCTGCGGGGCCATGATGGCTTTCTCGACCTTGGCCGAGCCGCAGGCAGGGCAGCTCACCAGTTTGCGCTTGACCTGGGAATCATAGGCGCTTGAACTCTGGAACCAGCTTTCGAACGCATGGCCACGCTCGCAGCGTAAATTGTACCGGATCATGCCGATCCTCGCACCAAATGCAGATGCTCGGGACCTGCCTTGGGGTCGGCGACGCTGAAGCGTCGGCCATGTTGCAGCGACGGCACGGTCTTGCGCGCCGTCTCGACTTTGGCGGGATCGATCTTGGCCAGGATGATGCCGGGCTCGGTGCCGGCTTCGGCCAGCACCACGCCCCAGGGATCGATGATCAGCGAGTGACCATAGGTCTCGCGCTTGTTCTCGTGCAGGCCGCCTTGCGCCGCGGCGAACACGAAGCAGCCGTTCTCGATGGCGCGGGCGCGCAGCAGCGTGTGCCAATGCGCCTCGCCGGTCTTTTTGGTGAAGGCCGACGGCACCGTGAGAAACGACGCGCCGCTCTCGGCCAGCGCGCGGTACAGCGCCGGAAAGCGTACGTCGTAGCAGATCGTGAGACCGATCCGGCCCCACGGCAGGTCGGCGATCACGGCGGTTTCGCCCGGCTGGTAATTGGCGGACTCGTGATAGCGCTCGCCATTGCCGAGATCGATGTCGAACATGTGGATCTTGTCGTATTTGGCGATCACCTCGCCGTCCGGACCGATCAGGAACGAGCGGTTGGCGGCGCGTTCCGGCGAGGCCTTGACCGCCAGCGAGCCGATATTGAGATAGATCTTCAACTCGGCGGCCAGCGCGCGATAGGCCTTCAGCGAGCGGTCGTCCTCCTCAGTAGCGAGATGCTCGAACAGCGCGGCACGGTTCACCTGCATCATGTTGCTGACCTCGGGGGTCTGCACATAATCGGCGCCGGCCACGGCGGCCTCGCGGATCAGATGCGTGGCCTGTTCCAGGCTCGGTTCCGGCAGCAGTCCGGTGCGCATCTGCACCATGGCGGCGGTGAAGGAGAGATCAGCGCTCATGAAGTGGCCTTTTCGCCCGCCAGCATGGAATCGAGCTTGCCCCCGCGGTCGAGCGCATAAAGCTCGTCGCATCCGCCGACATGGGTTTCACCGATGAAGATCTGCGGAAAGGTCGAACCGGGGCCGGCGCGATCGAACATCTGCTGGCGGAACGTCGGATCGACGGCGACATCGAATTCGGTGAATTCGGCCTTCTTGCGCGTCAGCAGCGACTTGGCCGCGCTGCAATAGCCGCAGCCCGGGCGGGTGTAGATTTCGATGACAGCGGTCATGTCGCGCTCTGGTTGGAAATGGCTCAACAAGTTGAATTATATGGGAGCTTTATGGGTATCCACAACCCGCGCGAAGACCAGCACGTCGACCTGCGCGGCCTTGGCCCGCAATAGCGACCGCGCACAGGCGTCGACGGTGGCGCCCGAAGTCAGGACATCGTCGATCAGGACGATATGGCGGCCCTGGATGTCGGCTTTTCGCTCCGCAGCGACCTGGAACGCGCCCTGGACGTTGGTGGCCCGCTCCGATCGGGAGAGACCGATCTGCTGCCGGGTCGGCTTGACGCGCCGGAGCGCGCTGCCGGCCACCGGTACGCCGGCGGCGCGCTCGATCACCCGCGCCAGCGCCCCGGATTGGTTGTAGCGGCGGCTCCAGCCGCGCCGCCAGTGCAATGGAACCGGCACCAGCGCGTCGGCCTCGTCAAGCAGTTCCTGGCCGGCCCGCGCCATCCAGCGGCCCATTGCGGGCGCCAGATCGGTGCGATCCTGGTATTTCAGCGCATGGACCAGCGTCTTCGCCACCTCGTCATAGCGCACCGCGGCGCGGGCGCGCTGATAGGCCGGCGGATCCGCGATCGCCTGCATCGACAGCAGTTCGGGACCAGGATCATAAACAAAGGGAATGCCGAGTTTTGGGCAGAACGGCGGCGCGATGAACGACAGCTTGGCCCAGCACGCCGCACAGACGCCCTCGCCGGCGACCGGTTCGCGGCAGGCCACGCACAAAGTCGGCAGCGCGATGTCCAGCGCCACACGCGCGGCATGTCCCCACACGCCGTGCCAGGCCCGCAGCGCCCCGCGCAGGTGGCCAGATATGGAACGCGACGATGATGCCTCAGCCGCCATGGCGTCGAGGCTAGCGCCGCGACACGGGACGCTCAAGTCCCGGCATCGGCCTGATTGCCAGGGGCGGGGAGATCGGCGTACCAAGCCGGCATGGCCCAAAACCCGACCGCCGCGCCCATTCTGTTTGACCGCGCCTTGCTGCGCGCGCGGCAGCATCGCGCGCTGAGGCTGGGGCGTGAAACGTTCCTGCTCGATCGCGTCGCCCTGGACATGGCGGAGCGGTTGCACGCGGTGCTGCGGAAATTTGTCGACGGCGCCGATGTCGGCACATCAGGCGATCAGCTCCTTCATGCTTTGGCGGGCCAGGTCGACGCGCTCGCGCACGTCGAGGTGCCGGATCGCGAGAGCGAAGGTCTTTCGCTCGCGCCGCAATCGCTCGATCTCGTCGTCTCGGCGCTGGCGCTGCAATTCGTCAACGACCTGCCCGGCGTGCTGGCGCAGATCCGCCGCGCGCTCAAGCCGGACGGCTTGCTGCTGGCGGCGATGATCGGCGGCGATACGCTGACCGAGTTGCGGCAGGCGTTCGCGGCGGCGGAAGCCGAGCTCGAAGGCGGGGTGTCGCCACGGGTGGCGCCGTTCGCCGATTTGCGCGACATCGGCGCGCTGCTGCAGCGCGTGGGATTTGCGCTGCCGGTCACCGACGTCGATCGGGTGGTGGTGCGTTACGACAGCGCGTTCGCACTGATGCAGGATCTGCGAAAAATGGGCGCCACCAATGCACTGATGGAGCGCCGACGCACGCCGACCCGCCGCGCCACGCTGTTGCGGATGGCGCAGACCTACAGCGAGCGCTTCGCCGATCCCGACGGCCGCATCCGCGCAACTTTCGAAGTGATCTGGCTGTCGGGCTGGGCGCCGCATGAGAGCCAGCAGAAGCCGCTGAAGCCGGGTTCGGCGAAGATGAGTTTGGCGGAGGCAGTGAGGCCGGCCAAGCGGTAGCGCCTACAGCAGATCGATCAGATGCGGGATCAGCGGAATGTCCGCCGGCGGCATCGGGTATTCGCGCAATTTGTTGGCGCGGACCCAGGCCAGGGTCTGGCCTTCGCGGGCGACGACATCGCCTTCCCAGCGCCGGCAGATATAGAGCGGCATCAGCAGATGAAAATCATCATAGGCGTGGCTGGCGAAGGTGAGCGGGGCCAGACACGCCTCGCTCACGGTGATGCCGATTTCCTCGTGCAGTTCACGGATCAGCGTCTGTTCCGGCCGCTCGCCGGGTTCGAGCTTGCCGCCTGGGAATTCCCACAAGCCGGCAAGCGTCCTGCCCTCCGGGCGT
>JAQGJF010000239.1 GCA_028290765.1 Tardiphaga sp. | reverse complement strand
ATCGAGCGCGCCCGGCAGGAAATCGATGACGGTATCGCCTCGACGGCCGCGGCGCTCGGCGATCCCGCCGCGGTCGCGCCATTTTTCCGCATCCCCGGCCTGCTGCGCGCCGAGATTGTCGAAGACTATCTCGCCTCGCAGGGCATCCAGACTTGGAGCGCCGACTTTCCCGCCGACGACTGGCGGCACATTTCCTCCGCGCGCGTATTCGACCTGGCGATGAGCCGGCTGGAAGCCAAGGGCAAGGGCATCCTGCTGCTGCACGATATTCAGGCGCGAACCGTGGCGGCGCTGCCGAAAATCCTGCAGGCGCTGAAAGCCCGCGGCTACCGCATCGTCCATGTGGTGCCGGCAACGGCCGAGCAGCCGAAGACGCCGACCGACCCGCAGCAGTGGCAATTGCACCCGACCTCCGAGACCGTGGCAATCTCGCACTGGCCGAAGATTCCGAGCTTCAGCTATGCCAGCACCGAAATGCTCCCGGCGCCCGAAATGTCGGCTTCGGAGCGGCATGACGGCCTGCTGCTGTCGTTGCCGGAAACCTTCGATCGCTCGAGACGGCTGGCGCGCGGCGCCGTTCCGCTGCCGCAGCAGGCGCCCTGGCCCCGGCAATCGCCGATCGAGGCGGCCGGCGGTAATACGCTTGCGCTGCCGGTGCCCGCGCAAGGCATCTTCCAGATTCCGGAAAAGAACCGCGCGGCCATCAAGGCGCTCACGCCGCTGCCGCATCATGCGGAGCGGCTGCCGAATCCAGCCGGCGAAGCGATCAACGGTATCGAAAAAATTCTTGCGCTCGACGCCAGCGCGGCCAAGCGCCCGATTCCCGGCAGCGTTCCGGTGACGGAAACCGGATTGCAGCCCGGACCGGTGCTGGCGCGCTGATCCGGTATCGGCGCCAAGGCGCGGTGGTGCGAAGCCCGCGAACTCAGTTCGTCACGATCTTGGAAACGCAGAGCAGAATGATCAGCGTAAGAAACAAGAGATCGATGTAGGAGACCACCTCGCCGCCGCGGCGAAGCTCCGCGACCTCATTGACGATCATCTTGCGCGCGACCTCGTCGCCGGGGCCGCCCGCGATATGACTCGCCAGCCGACGCGTTTCATTTTCGAGCCGTTCGATCTTCTGGAAGAAATAAAACGAACGCAGCGCCGACACCGCACGCATGGCGGCAAAGGCCAGAATGAGCGCGGCGGCGACCGCCCGCTGCTGGTATTTGTCGAGGAAGTTCAGGCTGTAATAGACCATCGCCAGAAAGACGAAGTTGGAAAGGAAGCGATAGGCGTAGCCCAGATATTTCATAAGTTCGCTCCGATCGAGCTGGCAGGTCGGTTTGGTCGATGTGACGAGAGGGTCGCGTGGGATGAGGGACGCATGCACAGGCGGGATATTACCGGCAATAATCCCCGCTCCCGCTGAAAGTTTCGTGACGGCCCGAGGTTCTCCGGAACGTTCGAGAAGTTCGGCCAAATCCCGGCCGTCGGCATGAAATTCCTCCGGGACCGCACGATACCAACCGCATCTTCGCCCGCGTCGATACCGGTCCGGCGGTCGAAGTCGAGTTGCTGATGGAAGGACCGCATCTTCTTGCAGGTCGCCGGCGTGCTTTGCCCGACCGAGCATGTGCGATTGCTGTGGTGCGCTCGGAGGGCGGTCGCATTTGTTGCAATTTCAATCGCCTATCCAAGTGCAGCAAACCGTAAGGTGCCCATCAAACCCAAACGGCACCTTTCACTTCGATACTGATCAAGTCGCCTCCTGGCGAGGCTTTTTCCGGCTTCAGGTGAGTTGGGAAATTCAACTTGCACAATCGCATTGATTTAGTAAATTCAAATTATTATTTACTAAATCAAAAGGGGCCGCATGAGTAACGTGAACCAAGATGCGATTGACGCAATTGAATTGGCTCTGAACACATTGGGCTGCAGCCAGAAAGACCTTGCCCTGCAGCTGAACGTATCGCCGACCCAGATCAGCAAGTGGAAGAAGGGCGAGTACATGTCCTCCGAGATGGAGGATCGCATCAAGGAACTGACCAAGATCGGCGACCATCGCCCTTCAGTCGTTCTTTGGGCTGGATCGGTCAAGAACGCCGAGAAGTGGGAGGAGCTCTTTCACCGCTTGGCAGAAGTCGCCGACGACAGCAGTGAAACCGGATACGACACCTATCCCCTGCAAGACGAGATGGGTCTGTTGAGCTGGTCCACGATCCGGACTCTCACCGATATGGGTGTCGCCCCACCAAAGACGTTTCCAAAGGAATTAGATTTGAAAGAGAGCGATGAAGACGAGAGCGATGGGGAATGGGATCTAATCGATGAAAACCCATATTCAGCGCTGGTCCATAAAATCTACAAATCGCTCACTGACGTCTATGGCTTCTACATCGCATACGTCGATGAACTGATCAGCGACAACGACGACCTGATCAACACGGACGCCGACAACATCGAACCATGCCTGATCGAACTCGCCGCCTCGAAGGTCGAGGACATCGATGAAAAGTTTGCGCCCAAATTCGGTGAGTTCAGATACAAGGTCCGAAAACAATACACCGAGTGGCTCACACTGGTGAAGGACAAGTCGTTCCGTGCCGGGGCTCCCCTTCGGGCAGAGTTGATGGACATGGTCAACCACGATCATGACTCGCTTGGGCAGACTGCCGAAGCCGAGGCTTTCGGGTTCAACGCGGCGCGACTGCATCCTGACATCTACATGAACGAACTGCTTCAAGGGATGCGGATCATCCATCAGGTATTGCCAGCAATCATGAAAAAACTCGGCATGGACGAGAAGGATTTCGCGCTGGATAGGTCAGAGCTCTATATCAAGGAATCATCGTCAGTAGACGACGATCATGGTGGTCATGACGATGGTGCCGATCAAGCAGCTACCAACGTTGTCGAGCCGCGACCCGATGACAAGAAAGATACTGGCAAGACGCCGGAGAACATTTGAAATGTTCACCGAACCGCACCGCCTGGAACAAACGCGTCGGCCGACAGGGTGAAGCATTCAGCACCGCACTGCCAATAGTTCGCTAAATGATAAGAAACTTAAGGATACGAGGATTGCGTTATCCGGCCCATTGGTGCCTTTTGAGGTTCCCCGAGAATTAAAGGGCCGGCAAGGGGGCGTCGTGACCGATCTAACTGAAGGGCCGGACGGCCCGACCTACGAGCAGAGGCTCGACCAATTGAACCGCTGCGAGGAAGCCCGCGCGCGCCACGCTGCGCTTCCTCCGGTCGAGCGCCACTTCGGTTACGAAATTGAGACCCATCACCGAAAATATAATTGGAGCGTAGAGCGCGGCAGCCTGATTGGGCGGGCTTGGATCGACCGGTTCTGCGATCCGAAGGACGCCGAATATCACTTCCAGGACCGCGATGTTTTCTTTGCGATCGAGCGGGATGGCCGACGCATCGCGGCGGGCACGCTGACAATTTGGCGGGGCGTGTACGATGAGGATGACGGCGGCTGGGACCTTGAGGGCTTCGTTCGGCGCGGCGATATGAACTCGCAAAGCGAGTATGACACGGCCGTCGCGGTCGCAAGAGTTTGG
>JAQGJF010000229.1 GCA_028290765.1 Tardiphaga sp. | reverse complement strand
ATCTTCCACAAAATAATGAATGCGGTACGGGTATCTCGTAACGAGACGGCTGCGCAATTCCGGAGCTCTCGCGTTACGAATTCCCAGATCAAGGCCGCGTGGCGATAAGTGTGGCCGTGTCGAAAATCGCCCGACGCACCCGATCAGCGGCTGCCGGATTCTCGTTGGCGATATATTCTAGAATTTTCCTGAGATCGTTCCGTGCGCGCGGCGTAAACCGGAGCGTCATGGACCACGCGGCTTGAACAGGGCTGCGATCTCATCCGCTGACACGGCCTCACCCCGCTTCGCTTGAGCGAAACCTTCCTCTATCGCGGCCCATTCGTCGTCGCCCGGATGATAAAGTTCGCCCTCACGTGCTTCCAACGCGAGCAACATTTGAGCGGCGTCTTCCTGCCGCTCCCGCGGCCAGGTCAGAACGCGATCGAGAACCTCTTTCACCTGGTCTTTCGTCATGGCAGGAATGATATCATATGATGCTTTTGGGGTACAGCCGCGCGATCCATTATCAGCGCTCAGGGACACCGGTTCGCCCGATAAATCGGGCGATGACAGCCATGTGATCCGCGACCTCGACCTAATGCCCGCCCGGCGCGCCCATCGGGTTGGCGGGCTTGGCCAGCAGCACCACCAAGGTGCTGAGCCCGAAATAAAACAGCGTCAGCAGGAAGAAGGAATCGCCGAATCCCATCACCACGGCCTGGCGGTGCACGATCTGGTTGAGCTGCTTCATCGCCATGATCGGCGCGTCGCCCATGCCCTGAAATTTCTGGGTGAAGTTGTTCAGCGTCTCCACCGCCATCGCGTTGCCCCAGTTGACCTTGTCGTGCAGCCGCGAGATATGGAAATCGGTGCGGCCGTCGAGCGCGGTGTTGATCAGCGCGAGGCCGAGCGCGCCGCCGAGATTGCGGGTCAGGTTGAACAGGCCGGAGGCATTCTTGACGAGCTCCGGCGCCAGGGTGCCGAGCGCGATGTTGTTGACCGGGACCATCGCCAGCATCATGCCCATGCCGCGCAGGATCTGCGGCAGCAGGAGTTCGTAGAAGTCGAAGTCGCGGGTAATCCAGGTCATCTGCCAGGTGCCCGATGCGAACAGCACCAGTCCGAGCAGGATGAGATAGCGCATGTCGATCTTCTGCATCAGCCGGCCGACGAGCGGCGCGGTGCAGAACATCGCGATGCCGGAGACGAACATGGTCTCGCCGATCATCAGCGCGCTGTAGCCGCGCACTTCGGCGAGGTAGCGCGGATAGAGATAGGTCAGGCCGTAGAGCCCGATGCCGACGCAGAACGAGAACGTACATCCGAGCGCGAAATTGCGGTTGGTGAAGGCGCGGATGTCGACGATCGGCTCGCGCGCGGTGAGCACGCGCCAGAAGAACGCCACCGCCGAGACGGCGCAGACCACCGTGAACAGGAAAATCGAGGAATCCTCGAACCAGTCGTTTCGCGGTCCTTCCTCAAGCACATATTCCAGCGAGCCGAGGAAGCCGGCCATGAAGCCCAGCCCCCACCAGTCGAAATGATCGAGCAGCTCGAAATGCGGTTCGTCGAAGTCGACCAGCGCCAGCACGCCGACGGTGATGCCGATGCCCGGCACCACGTTGATGAAGAACAGCCAGTGCCATGACATCGCGTCGGTGATCACGCCGCCGACCGTGGGACCGATGGTCGGGGCCAGCGTGGCGACGAGGCCGATGATCGGACCGACGATGTGGAATTTCGAGCGCGGAAACACCGTATAGGCCGACGCGAACACCGTCGGGATCATGCCGGCGCCGAGAAAGCCCTGGATCGCCCGCCACACGATCATTTGCTCGATCGACGAGGTGAAGCCGCAGGCGAGACTCGCCAGCGTGAAGCCGGCCGCCGAAATCGCGAACAACAGCCGCGTGCCCAGCGCGCGCGACAAAAATCCGGACAACGGGATCGCGATCACTTCGGCGATCAGATACGCGGTTTGTACCCACGACACTTCGCTCGAGGATGCCGACAGGCCGGCCTGGATTTCGGACAGCGACGCCGAGACGATCTGGATGTCCAGGATCGACATGAACATCCCGAACACCATGATTAGGAACGCGAACAGCCGCTGCGGCGCGACGCGCTCGGACGGCGGCGCCATCGGCGGCGGACCGCCGCGCCGGCCCGGCTGGGCTGTGATCGAGGTGGACATCGGGTCGTCCTAAAAAAACAACGCGCCGGTCGCGCGCATGAAAATCAATGCGCGGCGTCGGCGCCCGGCTTGGTATTGACGCGGACATAGACCGACATGCCGGCGCGCAGCAGGTTTTCCTTGGCGATCTCGGCGGGCACGCGGACCCGGACCGGGACGCGCTGCACGATCTTGGTGAAATTGCCGGTGGCATTGTCCGGCGGCAGCAGCGTGAACACCTGACCAGCGGCCGGCGCCAGGCTTTCGACGGTGCCCAGGATCTCGCGGCTGGAATCGGCATCGAGCGAGATGCTGACCGGTTGGCCCGGCTTCAGGCGGCGCAGTTGCGTCTCCTTGAAGTTGGCGTCGATATAGACGCCGTCGAGCGGCACCACATTGCCGAGCCGCTGGCCGGCCTGGATGAAATCGCCGGTGTTGACGAGGCGGTTGGAGAAGATGCCGTCGACCGGCGCGCGCACCAACGTGAAGTCGAGATCGCGTTCCGCCTTGGCGAGCGAGGTCTGCAATTCGGCGAGCTGCGCGCGGGCTTCGCTCTGCTGCGCTTTGGTCACTTCGACATTGTCGCGCGCGGCATCGTAGGCCGCCTGCGCGGCCTGCACGCCGGCGGTGCCCTGGTCGCGGCCAGCCTGCGACACTTCGAAGGTGGCGCGCGAGGCAAAGCCCTTGGTGCTCAGCGACTGCTGTCGGTCGAAATCGAGTTGCGCGCGGTTCGACTGCGCCTCGGCGGAGGCCAGCTGCGCCTTGGACTGCTCGACCGCGCTCTGCTGCGCGGTAACCTGGCGGCCGATGCGATCGATGGTGGCCTGCTGGGTGGCGATCCTGGTGCGCGCCGCATTGACGGCGATACGATAGTCGCCGTCGTCGATCCGGAAGATCACGTCACCGGCATGCACCGCCACATTGTCGCCGGGCAGCACCGCGGCAATGTGGCCGGAGACCCGGGCGCCGAGCGTGGTGTTGTTGGCGCGGACATAGGCGTCGTCGGTGCCGACCATGAAGCGGCCGACCAGAACGTAATTGACGCCGTAAGCCACCGCGGCCAGCGCCAGCACGGCGCCGACACCCATCAGGACGATCTTGCGCTTGCCGGACTTCGGAGCCGCCGGCTGGGTCGCGGCGGGTGCCGCGGCCGGCTTCTCGGTGACCGGGGCTTCCGGGCGACGCGCCGCGGGCGACGGCGAGACAGGAGACGAAGCCGCGCCGGGCAACCCGCTTTCAGCAGCATCCTGCTCGGGACGAAGGATGCGGGCGGCTTGGTCGCGTGGTCCGGCCATAACGGCCTCCTGAATAGGTCCAGCAGATCGCGCGCCGACGAAATTCGGCATTTTCCCTGCTCTATAGACTATCGATAGCATTGACCGAACGGTTCGGTCAAGGTATATTAGTAATATAATATCTACCCGTTCCGGCCCTTCCGAATAGTTTCGGTTTGCGGGTTTTCTCGAACAGGCTAAATTTATGGTTGCTTCCCGTTCACCAGCGCTTTCCGTCGTCGGAGAAGAAGACAGCGCCAAGCGGCGCCAGATCCTCGATGGCGCGCGCGCGGTGTTCATGGATCTCGGCTTCGACGGCGCCAGCATGGGCGTGATCGCTCGAGCCGCGGGTGTCTCAAAAGGCACGCTATACGTCTATTTCGCCGACAAGAACCGGCTGTTCGAAGCCATTGTCGAGCAGGAAAGCCTGGAACAGGGCAAGGCGGCGTTCAACTTCGATCCGGAACGGGACGCAATCACGACGCTGCGCGAATTCGGCCAAGCCTATATCCAGCTGTTGTGCCGGCCGGGCGGCGGATCGGCGATCCGCACCGTAATGGCGATCGCCGAGCGAATGCCGGATGTCGGCCGGCGCTTCTACCAAAGGGTGCTGGAGCACACCATCAACCGCCTGGCCGAATATCTCGAGGCGCGGGTAAAGGCCGGCGATCTGGCGATCGACGACAGCACCCTGGCCGCGACGCAGTTCATGCAGCTGTGCCAGGCATCGCTGTTCCAGCCGTTCATCTTCCAGGCCAAACCGGCGCCTTCCCGCGAACAAATCGCCAGAGTGGTCGACAGCGCGGTCCGGATGTTCATGGCGAGGTATCAGGTGAAGGGCGCTTGAGGCGCTGATCGTAGCTCGGATGAGCGAAGCGACATCCGGGGCCGGCGTTACCCGCATGTCGCTTCGCTCATGCGGGCTACCGAACTTCACTAGCTCAGCTATTCATCCTCATAATCGTCTTCGTCGCGCGGCTTGGACTTGCGCGACAGCCATTTGCCGATCGATCCGGTCACCGACGAATCGCGGCTGGCGTAGGGATTGCGCGACGTCGCGCGCGAGGCGATTTCCTCACCCGACACTGCGGCCGGCTGGCAGATGACGCGCCGGCTCGAGCGACGCATCAGGTCGACGTGAATGTGATCGTAGTGATAGACGTTGGAGCCCGGCGCCAGCACGGTGTTGAACTGCTGGCACGCGGCGGCCTGCACGTCGCGCAGGAAACCCTGCTCTTCCGGCATCCCCTTCCAGCCGTCCTTGACCGAGATGCGCCTTCCATCGGCCAGCGTGAACGCCGCGATGTCCAGCGCGTTGCCGAAGGCGTGCTCGGAAATATGCGCGCGCGACTTGCCGTTCATGCCGCGGCAGGAGTAGGCGGAGATCTGCTTGATCTCGACCACGCGCGCGCCGAACCAGCGCATCGCCGAAGGTTGCACGGAATCGGCGAGCCAGCGATCCAGCGCCGAGACGATCGGACAGGCCAGCGTCGCCTCCGGCTTCACCGCCACCGGTCCGAGCGCGCCGGTGACATTGCCCTGCCCGGGTCCGAGCCGCGGCAATGGACGGTCCTGCATCGGAGCCGGGCTGGAATACAGCCGATCCGACGTCGCGGGCAAAGCGCCTTGGCGCAGCGGATAGGGTGGCGCGCCGGCGCCCCGTGCCGGATAGCGCGGCTCACTCGTTCCCGGCGTCCCTTCGGGCGGCAGGTCGATATCGTCCTCGTCGGGCGCAACGCCCGGCGCGGTCAGCGAGACCGGGCCGTTGCTGCCGGCGCCATAGCCGGGCTGGCGTACCGCGGTCTCGGGGTAGTTCGAACGTGGCGCGGATGGCGGCGGCAGCGGCTGCGATCCGGGCCAGCGCGGCTGGTTGCCGCCGATCGCCGCCGGCGGCCGCAAATCGTCGGCAAAGCCGAAGCTGGCGTTGCTTTCGCCCAGCGCTGCGACCTTCAGCGGAAATTCGGCGCCGCAAACCCCCGGACCCGAAATCGGGTTGATCCGGACCAGATCGACGTTTTCCTTCACCGCGCCGGACTTCAGGCATGCGATTTCGGCCTCGGCCCGCCACGGTTCGCGCTCGGCGGACTGAAACAATCCGCGACCGCAACCCGCAAGCGACACAAGGACGAAGGAGCCGACGAGATACAAACGAACTCCGTGCGTCATGCGCGCACGTTCGACGAATTTATTTAAAGACTCTTCAACATGTTGATTTCATGTTTCTTTAACCATGTTTGGGCGGACGGCCACCTGTGGCTAAACGATAATAGATCAGCATGGCTGACTTTTTATTCGGGGAACGCTTCGGCTAGCTTCTCGTTACAACGCCAGCGACGTTGAACAGGAGAGTTCCCCAATGACCTTTATCGGTCCACTCGTCGGTCGATTGAGTGTCGTGGCGGCGTATGTGGCGATCGCCTTTGTCGGGGCGATCGTGCTGGGCCTGCTTTAGGCTTCCAGCGCACGTTCGAAGTCGAAGTGCCGAGTCTCGGACACTTATATTTATTCATCAGCGTAAACGCGCGTCGCGTTCGACGCGGCGCTTTTGTTTTTTCCCGAAACAAATCTCGCCGGTAAGGTTGACCAGTTAGGTTAAATCCAGGATCTCGTTGACGGATTCCGTGGCGCGGTTCAACTGGCGTCATGGCCGACGACGAAGACAGCTACGAGATCGATGCGCGAGGTCAACGCGTTCTGATCGGGCTGTCCGCGGAGGAAACCGAGGAATTCATCCGCCTCGATGCCGCCATCAGCGAGGCCGGACCATTGCTGCAGATCACCATGGATGAATGGCACAATCCGCAAGAGCACCGCTGGCTCGAACTCTACGAGAAACACGAAACCGCCCGGCGCCCGTTCATGAAAAGCAGCAAGACCCGGCATTAAACTCGACCTCCGCGTCGTCCCGGCCTCCGAGCCGGGGAAACGACAGGCTTCGCTTTTCGCAATGACGGAGGTGGCGATCCGTTTCAGCTTACCCCGGCAGAAACACCGCAAACGGCTCATCCGTGATGCGCCGGATATGTTTCCGATATGCCTCGTAATTGACGTCCGTAGGCAGGATGCGACCAAAACTCGGAGCGGCAACGATCTTCATCGGCAGCAGCGCGATCGGCGCCGCGATCGGCGTCAGCAACGAACCGCGGCCTGCCAGCAACGTGGTGATGATGCCGTACATCTCGCCGTTGATGGTCGGCCGCGAGATCGTGATCAGGCGATGCTGACCGTGGCGGTTGGTGACGAGATAGATGAAGCCGGACTGGTTCGGCACCGCGACTTCGCCGAATTGCGTGAAAGCCGCATCCTGCCGTTCGGCCTCGCGGAAGGCGAGGCATGACGCCGCCGCGTCCCAGATGATTTCGGTGCGATAGGCGTAGATCGCGTCCTTGTCGCCGAACGAGGGCCGCAGCGTCAGATAGTCGTGCTCGAGCCAGGACACCGAGCGCCGCGAATAGCCGCCGAGCCCGTCGGGCGCGACGTCGCCATTGCCCGGCACGGCGGCGACCGGCGCGTCCGGTCCCTTGCGCAGGGAAACGCCGAGCGCCTGCTCCAGCCGCACCGTGGTGGCGAGCGTGAAGGGGCGGCGGCCGCCGAGCGCCTTCTCCAGGGTCGAGATGCTGAGCTTGGCCTGCTCGGCCAGATGCTGCCGGGAAATCCGGCGGCGCGCGATCTCCTCGCGAATGGTCGCCGCCACCTGCCGGCTCTGCTCGTCAGTAAGCTGCTTGTCCGGCGTCAGCATCGTGGCCCCTTTCGAATGCCGCGATGGTAGCAGACGGACAATTCATCACAAAGCCGCACAAGCCCGTCCCCGCCGCGACGTAGCGCAGCGGTTAACGGCTGAACGATGCCGATCATCACGCTCGCCGCCACGCACGGCGTCCCGCACAACCACAAACGACGGAAACGCCCTCGGGAGTGAGCGACATGATCAATTGCGATGAAATCCAGACCGGCAGTCCGGTCGCTGCGAAGGCGATGGAGCTGCTCCTGCTCCGCGTGATGCGCAACATGGCCGCCATTCTGCTGGGAATTGCGGCTTTTTTCTTGAATCTGCAGCCGGTGTGGTCGGCCAATGCGGCGTCCGCGGGCTTCGCCCGGCCGGGCGACGCGCGCTCCGGCTCGCTGCTGCTGAAAACCGACGGCGATGGCTATGCCGACGCGACCCGGCTCGGCATCGACGTCGATCTCACCGTGTCGGGTCCGACGCTCCGCGCCAGGGTCACGCAGGTTTTTCGTAACCCGACCTCGAACTGGGTGGAGGCGGTCTACGTCTATCCGCTGCCGGAGGGCGGCGCGGTCGATACGCTCAAAATGGTGATCGGCGACCGCATCGTGGTCGGCGACATCAAGGAGCGGCAGCAGGCCCGCGCGATCTACGAGCAGGCGCGCCGCAACGGACAAAAGGCGGCGCTGACCGAACAGGAGCGGCCGAACATCTTCACCAATTCGGTCGCCAATATCGGTCCCGGTGAAACCGTGCTGGTGCAGATCGAATACCAGGCGCCGGTGCATCAATCGGGCAACGAATTCTCGCTGCGCGTGCCCATGGTCGTCGCCCCGCGCTACAATCCGGCTCCGGTGGTGCAGAGCGTCGACTTCCGTCCCGACGGCAGCGGCTGGGGCGCGACCTCGACCGATCCGGTGCCGGACCGCGACCGCATCACGCCGCCGGTGCTCGATCCAGCGCAAAATGCTCCGGTCAATCCGACCACCATCACGGTTCGCCTGCAGGCCGGTTTCCCGCTCGGCGACGTCAAGAGCCATCATCATTCAGTCAAGGTCGACGCTCCGGATTCCACCACGCGCGTGATCACGCTGGCCGAGGGCGCGGTGCCGGCGGACCGCGATTTCGAACTGACCTGGAAGCCCGCCGCCGAAACCGCGCCATCGGTCGGGCTGTTTCGCGAGCATGTCGGCAACGCCGATTATCTGCTGGCCTTCGTCACGCCGCCGTCGGTCGCGCAGGCCGAGCAAAAGCCGCTGCCGCGCGAGGTGATCTTCGTAATCGACAATTCCGGATCGATGGGCGGCACCTCGATCATCCAGGCCAAGGCCAGCCTCATCTATGCGCTCGGCCGCCTGCAGCCGAACGATCGCTTCAACGTGATCCGCTTCGACCACACCATGGACGTGCTGTTCCCGAATTCGGTGCCGGCCGACGCCTCGCGCATCGGCAGCGCGACGTCGTTCGTCGGCCCGCTGCAGGCCGCCGGCGGCACCGAGATGGTGCCGGCGATGCGTGCGGCGCTGACCGATGGCGGCGACGACGACGCCGGCACGGTTCGTCAGGTGGTGTTCCTCACCGACGGCGCCATCGGCAACGAGCACCAACTGTTCGACACCATCACCGCGATGCGCGGTCGCTCCCGCGTGTTCATGGTCGGCATCGGTTCGGCGCCTAACACGTTCCTGATGACCCGTGCCGCTGAGCTCGGCCGCGGCACTTTCACCCATATCGGCTCGGTCGAGCAGGTCGAGGAACGGATGCGCGGCCTGTTCGCCAAACTGGAGAACCCGGCGATCACCGGACTCAGCGCCACCTTCTCCGAGGCCAACGCCGACGTGACGCCTTCGGTCATCCCCGACATCTATCGCGGCGAGCCGCTGGTGCTCGCGGCCCGGCTCGACCAGTTGAAGGGCTCGGTCGAGATCAAGGGGCGCATCGGCGACCGGCCGTGGATGGTGCGGCTGCCACTGGCCAACGCTGCCGACGGCAAGGGCCTCTCGAAACTGTGGGCACGGCGCATGATCGACGATGCCGAGATCGCCCGCACCACGCGGAAGATGAAATCCGAGGACGCCGACAGCGCCATCCTGACACTGGCGCTGGAACATAAACTGGTGACGCGGCTGACCAGCCTGATCGCGGTCGACAAAACGCCGAGCCGTGCCGAAGGCGAACCGCTGAAGGTGTCGGAATTACCGCTCAACCTGCCGGCCGGCTGGGAGTTCGACAAGGTGTTCGGCGAGGGCCACAAGCCGCTGTCGCCACCAAGGGAGCGGCGCGCCGACATGGGCGATGTGCGCTTCCAGCTCGCGGTGGAAAAGCGCGCGGTCCCCGCGGTCCCCGCCCCGGCACCCAACACCGTCACGCTGCCGAAGACGGCAACCGATGCCGAGCTGAAGATGATGATCGGCGCCGTGCTGCTGGCGCTGAGTTTGATTCTGCTTGTGTTCAACCGGCGCCGGATGTTCGCATCCTGACGCCGGATGAAAGGAGGAGTTGTCCCCACCCCTCCTCCTCGACGCGCGCGGCCTCCCGCCCCAAGGCCGCGCGCGCCACTTTTATGTTCGTCATTGCGAGGAGCGAAGCGACGAAGCAATCCAGGAGCCGCAAAGAAAGACTGGATTGCTTCGTCGCAACAGCTCCTCGCAATGACGCGGAGATGATCCCATGAGCCGAGATTCATCGTCATGACGCGTTTCCCGCTCTCGCTCGCTCTTTCCCTCATTCTCGCGCTCGCCGGCCTCATCCTGTTCGGCCAGGGCGCCTATATCCACGCCAAGGCGCTGCTCGCGCAGGTGCTGCTGGAGCGCGCTTTCAGCGAAACCGTCACGACAGGCCACGAGGTAAAACCCTGGTCATGGGCTGACACCCGGCCGATCGCGCGCATCGAGGTGGAGCGGCTCCATGCCAGCGCCATCGTGCTGGCCGGCAGCAGCGGACAAGCGTTGGCCTTCGGTCCGGGCCATGTCGACCTCACGCCCGATGCCGGCGAGCGCGGCGTCGCGGTCTATTCCGCCCACCGCGACACCCATTTCCGCTTTCTCAAGGATGTCGCGATCGGCGACGATATCGACGTGACGCGCCGCGATGGCAAGGTGTTCCGCTACCGCGTCACCGCAACCTCGGTGGTCCGCTTCGACGCCTCGGGCATCGATCCCTTCACCGACGGATATGAGTTGGTGCTGTCGACCTGCTGGCCGCTCGACGCCATCACGCCGGGTCCGCTGCGTTATGTCGTGCATGCGACGATGCTGGAAGATGGGACTCTCCACGCGTCGTCCCGGCCCTGAGCCGGGACGCGCGTTTTTCACTCAATACTTCGCCGTCACCGCGTCGGGCGCGACTCGGCGATCTCCAATTCCGGTTCTACAAAGTCTGGCTTTACAAAGTCCGGCTTTCAGGCGAGCTTTTCTGCATTCACCCAATCGGGTCAGGCTGCTCGGACGACCACGGAACCCGCGACGCGGGTTCGCAGGCACCGGCGCCAGAACCGGGCCATTCATCAGGGGTCCCGTCCGGCATGCCTCGACGTCCGATCTCGTTCGCCGATGCGTCGCAGTCCCTGATGGACGCGGCGATGGATCCGTTGCGATGGGACGACGCCATGGAGACAATAGCGCAATATGCCGGCGCGAACGGTGCCTTGCTGCTGCAGGTCAAGGGGCGCGGACCGGGTGCCCCGCGCACCCGATCCTCGGATGAAATCCACGACGTCTACTTCCGGGATCAATGGCATCTTCGCGACGAACGCACTCGCGGCCTGCCGTTTATCAAGACCAAGGGCGTCTTTGCCGACCAGGATTTTGCCAGCCGCGATGAATTGGAGAAGTCGGACTACTACCGCGGTTTTCTGGCCAAATTCGATTGCAACTGGTCGGCGGTGATCGGCTTTGAAAACGCCGACGATGAATGGTGTCTGATCATTCAAAGGGGAGACCGTGGCGGCTTGTTCGATATAGAGGCGCAGAACGATCTGGTGCGGCTGGCGCCGCATCTCAACCAGGCGGCGCTGCTGGCGCGAAATCTGGCCTGGGCCAATGCCACCGGGATGATCGATGCCTATGAGTCGGTCGGATGCGCCTGCTTCCTGCTGGATCATCTCGGCAAGGTGATCCGCCATAACGCACAGGCCCAGTCGCTCATCGGCGACGGACTCGATCTGTGGCGGGGCACCCTCAAATGCTCAAGCCCGGCCGACAACCTGGCCCTGACCGGACTGATCGCCGCGGTTCGTCACAAAACCGCGCAGAAGCCGGCCGATCCGTTGCCGGCGGTTCTCGCCCACCGGCCGCCGAAACGGCCG
>JAQGJF010000200.1 GCA_028290765.1 Tardiphaga sp. | reverse complement strand
CATGGAACTGGCCGGCCGCATGGACCGGCGGGTCTCGCTCGAGGACGGACAGGTCGTCGAGCTGGAATAGGGTCGAGCTGGAACAGACCGGCGGAGCTCAGTAATTCCGGCGCGGCCGGGGCTGACGCGGCGGGAGAGGCCCCGATTCGTCGTAGCCCGACGAGGCTACGTAGGGCAGCGCCGGATTGGCGATGCAGGTCTGGCCGAGGCCGGAGCCGGTCGCCATGCACTGCTGGAAACTGCTGTAGGTACAGTCGTTGTCGCCATACAGCGTCTGCAGGCAAATCGGATAGATCGGGCGGGCTTCTGCCGGTGCCGCCCCGAAGGCGGCGAGGGTGCCGATGGCCGTCAGGGCCAGGATTGCTGTGCGCATGAATTCCTCCAGCCGGCGGGAGGCCAGCACGCATGATTTTCTGTTCCGCACCAAGCCGATTTGGTGGGGCTTCGTCAACTTACGTTTGCGGGTGCAGGGTGCACGATGCGGGGACGGAAATATCGAGAAATGTGAGACGGTTGAACGAGCCAGTTCACGCAGCCTGCGACATGCTTCACGCCATGCCGACACGCCGATCGGCGTTGAAACCATCGCGACGCTGGCAGGCCCGGGACTGGAAAATGGTGACGCGGCGTTGCATATTCGGCGCATGCAAAAGTCCGATATCACCTGCCCCGAATGCAATGCGGGCTATCGCCGCGTCGAGGTGGCCGTCCACAGCGGAACCAAGGGCGAGTTCCGGTGCCTGGTCTGCAGCCATCTCCTCGAGGTCTTCGACGGGTCGGCCGAAATCGCCATCCGCCTGACGGTGCAGCCCGAACGGACTTTCAAGTAATCTCGCAACTGACCCCGCGAATAACCTCGCCGCGCCGCCATTAACCAAGCAGGCTGTTTGGCGGTCCAGTTTTCAAAACGACCCACTACCCACGCTTGACTCCCAGAACAAAAAAGGAACAATGTTCTTCTTATGTTCATGGAGGAGAGAGCTATGTTCAGGGTATTCGTTGAGGAAGCCGCGTCGCTGGCATCGATCGTGCTGTTCGTCGGAATGATCGCCATTTGGGCGCAGTTGATCCCGCAGCTCTGAGGGCCGGTGGAGGGGAACCGGGCCGGGCCTGGGCGCTGCCAAGGGCTGGGGATAAGCGGGACACCGGGCCGGGCCCGAGGGTTTGGCGTGGACAGGTCGGGCGCAAGACCCCACCATCGGAACGCGAGTCGGCCCTTGCGGGCCGCCGCGATCCCTCGATCGCCAGAACCAGGATTTCGACGCCCGTGGCAGCCACGCCCAATGCCGGATTTGTCCACCTTCACGTTCATTCGGCCTATTCGCTGCTGAAGGGCTCGATCAAGATTCAAAAACTGGCGGAACTGGCCAAGGCCGACCGCCAGCCGGCGCTGGCGCTGACCGATACCGACAACATGTTCGGGGCGCTGGAATTCTCCGACAAGCTGGCGGGCTACGGCATCCAGCCGATCACCGGCTGCGAGATCGCGGTCGATTTCGGCGACCAGGATCCGAACGCGCGTAACGCGCTCGCCGCGGCGCCGGCGCGGATCGTGCTGCTGGCGGCGCGCGAGCGCGGCTATCGCAGCCTGATGAAACTGAATTCGCGGGCGTTCCAGGAAACCCCGGTCAACCAGACCCCGCACATCAAGTTCGAATGGCTCGAGGGCGAGGCCGAGGACCTGATCGCGCTGACCGGCGGGCCCGAGGGCCCGATCTCGCTCGCCCTCAACGCCGACCATGCCGCGCTGGCGGCGCTGCGCTGCGATCGGCTGGCACAGCTGTTCGGCGACCGGCTGTATGTCGAATTGCAGCGCCACGGCATCGACAAGGAGCGGCGGGTCGAAGCCGCGCTGATCGATCTCGCCTACAGCAAGGGTTTTCCGCTGGTTGCGACCAACGAGCCGTATTTTGCCGCCGCCGACGATTACGAGGCCCATGACGCGCTGTTGTGCATCGCCGGCGGACGCCTGATCGCCGAGACCGAGCGCGAGCAGCTGACGCCGGATCATCGCTTCAAGAGCCGCGCCGAAATGGCGGTGCTGTTCGCCGACATTCCGGAAGCTTTGGCCTCCACCGTCGAGATCGCGGAGCGCTGCGCGTTCCGGCCCAAAACCCGGAAACCGATCCTGCCGCGCTTCACCGTCGGCGCCGACGCCAACTCGGCCGACGCGGTCAGCGACGAGGCCGCCGAGCTGCGGCGCCAGGCCGAGGAGGGCCTGACCAACCGGCTTCGGGTCCACGGCATGTCGCCTGGAAGCTCCGAGGAAGATTACCACGCGCGTCTCGCCTTCGAGATCGACGTCATCACCCGCATGCAGTATCCGGGCTACTTCCTGATCGTCGCCGACTTCATCAAATGGGCCAAGGCCGAGGGCATTCCGGTCGGGCCGGGCCGCGGCTCCGGCGCCGGATCGCTGGTCGCCTATGCGCTGACCATCACCGATCTCGATCCGATCCGCTTCGGGCTCTTGTTCGAGCGCTTCCTCAATCCCGAGCGCGTGTCGATGCCCGACTTCGACATCGATTTCTGCCAGGACCGCCGCGGCGAGGTGATCAGCTACGTCCAGCAGCGCTACGGCCGCGACCAGGTGGCGCAGATCATCACCTTCGGAACGCTGCAGGCGAGGGGCGTGCTGCGCGACGTCGGCCGCGTGCTGCAGATGCCCTACGGCCAGGTCGACAAGCTGACAAAGCTGGTGCCGCAGAATCCGGCGGCGCCGGTGACCTTGGCGGCGGCGATCGAGAGCGAGCCCAAGCTGCAGGCGTTTCGCGACGAGGATCCGGTGGTGGCACGCGCCTTCGACATCGCGCAGCGCCTCGAAGGCCTCACACGACATGCCTCGACCCACGCCGCCGGCATCGTGATCGGCGACCGGCCGCTCAGCGAACTGGTGCCGCTCTACCGCGATCCGAAATCCGATATGCCGGTGACCCAGTTCAACATGAAATGGGTCGAACCGGCGGGATTGGTGAAGTTCGACTTCCTCGGCCTCAAGACCCTGACGGTGCTCGATGTCGCGGTCAAACTGCTCAAGCAGCGCGGCGTCGAGGTCGATCTTCCGACCCTGCCGCTCGAC
>JAQGJF010000192.1 GCA_028290765.1 Tardiphaga sp. | reverse complement strand
AGGTGAAAAATACCCAGGTAATTCGACGGTTCATCAAGATGAGAAAATCCTTGGCGAGTGAGGACTTGGGCAGTGACGACTTGGGCAGTGACGACAAGGTGCGGGAGTGACGATTGTGTGCCGCCGTTCGAGATCGGCGAGTGCCGCGGCCTTCGCGCGATTGAGCCAGATCGCGATGCCGACGAAGATCCACAGGGCACGATCGACCGAACAGTAACCAACTTTGTGTGCAATCGGATTACAGAATTTGGGCAATGTGGCACAAAACTGGTTACACAGGTAACGGAGTCCATTCCCGAAGCGAATGCAGCGTCACCGTAACTCAGGATGGAATTGCGCGCTACGAGCGCTTCATGAAGGCTGACCGGACGATGCGGCGCCAGACCCGCTCGGGCAGAAGGCGATGCAGCGCCAGGAACGCACCGCTGCCGTTTGCGGCGTAACGGAAGCGGGCTGAGCGATCGGTGGCGGCCTTGAAGATGACGGTTGCGACGCCGTGAGGCCCGCGGGCCGTGGCGGCCCCGGCGGTCATCTTGTCGATCAGTTTCTGATGAAGCGGCTCGTAGGCGTCATGACGCGCCCACTGGTGCGCGAAAGCTGTTTTTACCCCGCCAGGTTCAACCAATTTAACCCTCACGCCAAACAGCGAAAGTTCGTAGAGCAGGGATTCACTCAGCCCCTCCACCGCGAACTTCGTCGCGTCATAAGGCGACATCAAGGGGAGGCCCAACCGCCCGGTGATCGACGTCACATTGATGATCGTTCCGGACTTCTGAAGTCTCATCAGCGGCGTGACGGCCTGGATCATCGTCGCAACAGCAAAAAAGTTGGTGTCGAAAATGGCCCGAAGCTGCTGATCGGTGACGGCCTCCAAAGGTCCGCCCAGGCCGATGCCGGCATTGTTCACCAGGACGTCGAGGCCGCCAAAACGATGGCGCGTTTTCTCGACGGCCTCGGCGATCGCCGCCTTGTCGGTGACATCGAGGCAAAGCGGAAACATTTTCTCGCCGGATTCGAATTCACCCACGGAGCGGCTGGCCGCCACTACGTTCCAACCCTTGGCCGCGAACAACTTCGCCGTCGCTTCGCCGACGCCGCTTGATGCGCCGGTTACAAGGATCGTTTTCGTCATGATGATTCAATCCCGAGAGGTCGCTGAAACGATCGTGCCCCCGGGGCGTGGTGTTGGAGCGATGCTCCCGACGGATTGGGGTGCCGGCTCATGCGGAGGCGCAATCCAAAAGCTGGGAACTTTCCGTTTCAGTTCAATTTCCAGGTGAGGAGATTGAGCTACCGCTGAAACGGAACTGAAATGGGCCTGTTGAGATTCATCGATATGACGGTGACAGCACTTAATCAGATGCGTGGTCGCTCGATGGACCGATCGAAACGCATGTTCTGCACAACCATGTTCAGCTCGTGCTGACCGACCGCCCGGCGCTGACCGCGGGACGGGATTACGGCGTGTTGTCCGGACGCACCTGGCGCCTGGCGGACCTCGGCGCCAAGCAGTCGATGCTGCTGGCCGGTCTCGGCTGGGGAAACATGCCCGCCCATCTGGTCGAGACGGACATCGCACAAGGGCGACTGAAGGTCGTCCGGCCTGTCGAGTTCGATGCCCGGATTGCCCAATTGGGAATGCGCGGAGCATACCTCGCCGACCATCGTCTGGGTCCGGCGGGACAATGGATGATCGAGCACCTGGCGGATTGCATAGGCCGCAATTCGTCGGCACCTTCCGGCGTAGAGGAGCGGGCGTTGACGCGAACGACCCGTGTCAATCGCCGCCGCTCCAAACGCAAGCCGCCGAGCGAAAGGGATCGGTAGCTGTGGAGTCCGCTTCGGACATCATCGGGTCCGGCCGGCAACAGGTCCGGGCCTGTCCGCTATGCCGCCGAAAAGCCGAAGTCCACTTCAGTACCAGCCAGCACAGAAGGGCGGGGGCGGTGCAGCGATTCACAAATATTCAGAGTGATAGTATTTGAAGGCTCGCATCAGCGGTTCATCGGACAAGCAAAAAAGCAGTGAATCCGAAGTTGCCTGATGGCTAAAATCGACCCAGGTGGGAACAACGACCGTGTCGCCTCTTCGCCATGCGAACGTCTCTTTGCCTATCCTGGTTTGTCCGCCCCCTTCCATAACGACAAAGATCCGATTTGCCGTCGAGCGGTGGCGGCGTGTTTGGTTTCCGGAGCCCAGCTTCTCGACTGTCAGGCCCATGGTGGGCATATCGGGCGTCTCGAGCGTGACGCGCGGGCCATGAGCTCCGGCGGGATCGTCTTTTGCTCGATCGAGTTTGGTCAGTATCGAGTCACGTGAAAATCTGAACCGCGACGAGGCCGCGACGGAAGTAATCTTTTCGTACTTATCGGGATGCTCCTCGAAGAACATCGGCTCCATCAGGTGGACAGATGGAATGTCCAAACCGTCCAGCCAGTAAGCGGGCTCCGCTCCCTCGTGGCCATGACCGTGCCAGTGCCCTCCGGGAGTCAGCACGATATCACCGCTCTCCATCGGGGTTTTTTCACCATCCACGATCGAATAGGATCCTTTGGCATCCAGTATGAGACGCATTGCATGCGCCGAATGGCGGTGCGATGGCGCGATCTCGCCGGGCAGGATCATTTGATACGCGCAGACCAGAGTTTTGACAGTTGCGAAATTGTTGTTCGGAAAAGGGTTACGCAGAATGAGATTGCGGCGCTCCGCAAGCGCCACGTCAATCAAGGTTCCGGCCGACGCCAGCGCGTCCTTCACTTGCTGGTAGCCCCAGTGCATGGGCACAAAATCAGTTCGCGGCTCTTTCCAGAAAATGGGCCTGTCGCGCGACACCCAGCCCGGGGTGACGTCCAGACGCTCCGCTTCGCGGTAAAGATCGTCCAGCGATACGATCCCGGTCTCAGGCATTGTCCTGGTCACGACTTGGTTCATCGTTTTCTCCCATGGTTGGCAGCATAGCGATCGTTTCAGTTTGGCAATTCAACCGGCCGGATCTTCCGCATCCGCGAGAATCTGCAGACACTTCAGAAACACCGGCCGCAGATAGTCCGGCAGCGGGGCAAGCAGGGCTTCCTGTGCCTCGAGGGCCTGCTGGACCGCGGCCAGCAGCGCGCTCTTGCCAGTGTTCGTCAGGGCGATTTCCACCGCCCGCCGGTCCCGTTCGTGAGCCCGCCGCTCGACGAGTTTACGCTCGACCATTCGCTGCAGCATCTCGCCCAGCGTACTGCGATCGAGATGCAAACGATTGCCGAGTTCGGTTTGGGGAAGCGCTCCCGCCTGGAACAGCGTGAGCAGGACGCCGAATTGCCGGGGCGTCAGATCGGATTGCCCGGTAAATATTTCGTAGAGCGACGCTGCACGGCTATCCAGCCGGCGGATCAGATAGCCGGGCAATTCATGAAGCGCGATACTTCGTGCGAAGGCTTCCGTCTGGGTAACATCCGGACTTCCAGAAGCGATCGATGAGACAGCTGTTTTCTTTGCCAAGACACATTTCCTGTTGGGAGCCGCGATTACGCAGGGAGCACGGCCTGGAGGCGCTTTCAAATGCCGACGGGAACTGTCATTTCGCCGAGTCCGTCGCAACCGGTAACAATAATGTCTCCAGGGACCACTGCTCCAACTCCCTCAGGCGTCCCCGTCATCAGAATATCGCCTGGATAAAGCGTGTAGGCACTTGATGCTATTTCGATCAACCGCCGTATGCCGACGGTCATCGCAGCCGTTGAGGATCGCTGTCGTGGCTGGCCGTTCAAGGTCAGCCACAGGGTGAGCTGTTCCGGATCGGCGATCTCGTCAGCCGTCGTGAGCCAGGGGCCCAGCACCGTATAGGAGTCCGCTGATTTGCGAAAACTTCGCTCCTCCGGGCCGCGAACGCTCATGTCCAGGCCAACACAATAGCCGGCTATATGGTCCATCGCATTTTCGGCGCTGATGTTTTTGCCGGTCTTGCCGATGACAACGACGAGTTCGGCCTCATAGTCGTTCCTCTTCTCGTGCCAGTTCAGGCTGATGCCTGGAATTGGTCCCGTGACCGAAGACGTCGCCTTCAGGAAAAGGCCGAGGGTTTCGACAGGCCGATCGAGGCCGGCAAGCTGCTTGTTGTGAACATTGTGATGGACTGCCGGATCCTTTGCATCGATCTCGACGTGGAGACGATAGTTCGCCGGCGCCGCCATGACTTTACTTGGATTGGCGATCGGGCTGCGCAACTTGACCCCTGCCAATTCGAATTGTCTTGCGTGCGGCTTGAGCTCCTGCGCGGCGCGGCAAACCGCGGGAAGGTGGGCGATGAGCGCATCGCCCATGGGAATGGGCCAGCGAAACGGCGGCACGACCTCGATCGCACCGGTGACATCGTAGACCGCAAGGCCCTCGACCAGACCCAACCGGTCGTCGTCGAAACGGCATAGACGCATCACGCGTCTCCTTCCCTCTGGATGAACTTTGGGCTCAGCCTATCGTAACTGTCCGTGTACGTATATTTATTTTTGGAGAATTGCTGAAATTCGTTCTTTTGCGCCGCAATATTGACCTTCTCCAACAAAACTTGTACGTATACGCGCATAATGACACCCCAAAGAGGGTGCGCAAGGGGATCTGGGAGGAAACGATGAGATCAAGCGTCGCAGTGGTGGCCGTCACTGTCCTGCTCTCAATCTCGGGCGCGCGAGCCGAGATTTCCGATGGTGTCGTGAGGATTGGCGTATTGAACGACCAAT
>JAQGJF010000180.1 GCA_028290765.1 Tardiphaga sp. | reverse complement strand
TGCTCGACGGTACGGTAGCGGAAAATATCGGTCGGTTCGACGAGCAGGCGACATCGGACGCGATAATGAAGGCCGCGCAGATTGCCGGCGTGCACGACATCATCCTGCGTCTGCCGCACGGGTACGCGACGCGCATCGGCCAGGGCGGCATGTCGCTTTCCGCGGGCCAGCGCCAGCGGATTGGCCTTGCGCGAGCTGTCTTCGGCGACCCATTTCTGATTGTACTCGATGAGCCGAACGCGAATCTCGACGCGGACGGCGAGAATTCCCTGGGCCGTGCCATTGAGACCCTGCGCGGCAACGGGAGCATCGTCATCGTCATATCGCACCGACCCAGCGCGCTTGCCGTACTGAATATGGCAATGGTGCTCTACGAGGGCAGGGCGATCGCGTTCGGTCCGTGCGAGGAGATATTTGCGCGCGTTCGAAAGCAGGCGGGCCGGCCGGCGCATGCGGCAGAGCCGGCGGCGGCGCGGACCGCGCCTCCGCTGCGTCGTGCCGCAGTTGCGGAGGGCGTTTGAACATGCGGCCCGCGCAGGACGCACGACATTCGGCTGAGGCCGCGCAGCGCGCTGCCCACGATCCAAACCCCGACGCGTTCGGACCGCAAGGCGCTGCCCTGATTCTGGAATTGCAACGTCTGCGCCGCGCCTATGACAGCGAGATTCGCAGTCATCGGAAATCATCGCGGGGGCAGCGCGTGGCGTCTGACACTTCAGGCCGCCCCATTCGTACCCGGGCCAGGCGCCGGAAAAAGGGCAGCATGGGGCGGATGATCGACTTCTGCCTTGAACAGCTCGGATTCAAGTCAGCGGCGCCTGCCGAGCCCAGAATGGAGCCGTCTGACGAGACTCCGGTCTCGCCGCCACGCCATCCGAGCCCGAACCTCGCACCCTACCGTCCGTTGTTGATAGATCTGACGAAACCCGGGCCGGAAATCCCGGCTGCGGATGCCGCGCACCCATCGATGGTTCTCGAGAATCCGCAGTTGAAGCTTTCGGGTCCGCCAGCGCCGGGAACCAGCGTCGGACGTTTGCTTCGAACTGGCAGCGCCGGCCTGACCGCCGGGGTTTCCTTCCTGCTCAATCGCAACGCCATGGACCCGGCGAACCACACCGCCGATGTGGACCTGATGACGCACGCCGGATGGTCGTTTGAAAACGAGCTACGGACCGGGCTTCGAGTTCTGCTCCTCGCCGTCCTGTTGATTGGTGGCTGGCTTGCACTTGCTCCGCTTGCAGGCGCCGTCGTCGTGCCCGGAAATCTGGTCGTGCAATCCAATGTCAAGACCATCCAGCATCCTGCCGGCGGGGTCGTCGCACAGATTGCGGTCCACAATGGCATGCGGGTAGGTGCTGGCGATTTGCTGGTCCGGCTCGACGCGACCCAGGCGCAGACCAGTCTTCAGATGGTGAGCAAACAGCTCGACGAGTTGCGCGCGCGGATCGCGCGATTGACCGTCGAGCGCGACGGCCTGAGCCAGCCGCAATTCCCCCCCGCCTTGATGGCACGTTCCGGCGAGGACAGCGTCCGAAGCCTGCTGGCATCGGAAACTTCTCTATTCAAGGCCCGATCCGATGGCCGCAAGAGCCAGAAGGAGCTTTTGCAACACCGGATTTCGCAACTCGGCGAAGAGATTTCGGGCCTCGATGCCCAGATCAGCTCCAAGGCAAAGCAGCTGGAGCTGATTGCCGGGGAGCTTTCCGGGGTCCAGGACCTGTACGACAAGCGGCTCGTGCCGCTGGCACGGCTCACGACCCTCCAGCGCGAGACGGCGCGGATCGAAGGCGAACGCGGCCAATTGACGTCGTCGCTCGCCGAGACCAAATCGAAGATTGGCGAGGCGCAGCTTCAGATCGTCCGGCTTGACCAGGATTTCCGGACCGACGTCGTGAAGGAACTGGGCGAGACACAAGGCAAGGAAGCCGAACTTGTCGAACGTGGTGTCGCTGCGCGCGATCTGCTCGATCGGATCGAAATCCGCGCGCCGACCTCCGGGGTGATCCATCAACTTTCCGCGCACACCGTCGGCGGCGTTATTCGGGCCGGCGACACAATCATGGAAGTCGTGCCGGACTCAGATGACCTGCAGATCGAGGCGCGGCTGCAACCCCATGACATCGACCAGGTGCGAACAGGCCAAAAGGCATTCGTCCGCCTATCGGCCTTCAACCAGCGCGTGACGCCACAGCTGATCGGCCTGGTATCTTACGTGTCGGCCGATACCAGCCGCGATCAACAGACGAATTCTCCATACTTCACCGTGAGAGTTTCCCTGTCCGAAGACGAACGTCGCCGACTGGCCGGCCTGCAGCTTGTCCCAGGCATGCCTGCGGAAGTCTTCATGCAGACGGGCAGCCGGACGATGATGAGTTACTTGCTGAAGCCAATAACCGATCAGCTCCAACGGGCTTTCGTCGAGCGATAGTTGCTGCGCAGGTGCGAGGAATGCCGGTTGGCTTCTCTCATATTTGCCATCGTTTCGACGGCATCAGCAATGAAACCGGGCAGGCGAGGCGATTTTTTTAAGCTTCAATGATATTGATTTTCGACCGGTGCCTCCTAGTTTTATCCGACGGGAGGAAGCCATGAAACAGTCCGAGCATTTTCTTGAGAACGCCGAGAACTGCGCGCAGCTTGCAGAACGTGCCAACGATCAGCCGGCCCATCAGCGCTACAAGCGAATGGAAGCCGCCTGGCGTGCTTTGGCAGAAGAACAAGATTGGCTTGACGGAGAGGTGCCGCCTGATCGGAGCCGCAATGGCGCAGCCCACGGGGATTTGCCGTCCTAGCATGACCGCCCGACGTTACAAATCAGGCGGTCGCTGCAAGGCCTCGTCAGACGCGTCTAAATGCGATCGCGCCAGCGGTTGAGCGTGGACGGGTCCGAACCGCGCCACCATCGTTGCCGCTGTGAATGATCCATTGGCCGTTAGGCGCCTGGCCTGTAATGACCCCAACATGATGGGGCCAGACCACAACTACGCCGATCCCCGGACCTCCTGCGTTATATCCTTCCCTGGCCCACGCACGGGCCAGGGCAAGGCGACGATCCTGCTTTCCGAGATAGCTGCTCAAGTAACTCCCGCACCAGGCGTGTGCTCGATGACCGTAATGATGTCGATGGTTGCGAGCCTGAGCATCGTAAGTGAACGCGGACAAAAAAGCTGCCGCCAGTACAACCGGCTTCAACATTCTATTCTCCGATGTTAATGAACAACAGACGCGATGCCCCCAACGCCAAGTACTGTTCTTAGTTCCGATATCCTGATGCGTGATCCTCAGGTGAACTAAGAAAGTTTCGTACGATATCGGACGTTAGCGTTCTTTTTTCGCTGGCTCGCTTACAGCGGCATTCGCATCAACGATAACTTTTGCCTGGCAACGCCACTCCTGCAGCCGCGATAAAGCTGCCATTTTGGTGCTGCGCATGAGTCGGGTGTTGGCATATCGCTTTATTTCGCGGCGATGCCGAGCCCGTTGTCTGGCGATCGCGGGCATCGACAGCGATTTGTGAGTACTCCCTAATTTCCCCGAGGAAATGTCTCTCCTGTGTCCAAGCACGGGAGACGTTCCAACTCGCGGGTGCGCTCATTTCAGCAATGCCTGGTGAGAAAAGCCAAAGCGGTCGCGTTGGCGACTGCTTCGTAGTGTGGATAAGCCAGCAGACGGCATGAATGCGCGTCCGATAATGACCCTCGCATGCCCACCAAAACGTTCCGGCGATGCGACAGCAACCTTCCCGCTGTTCGAGGCGTCAGCTGCGCGGAGCGCCCGAGAGTGGCACCCGGATACCAAAGCCCTTGTCCCCCGAAATTGCCGCAAACCGTCAATAAGGTTCCCACCAAGGTTGACGTTCAAAAATCCAGGAACCGGGGATTGTTTACCTAACACTGTCGTTGCAGTTCAAGGAAACCAATCTGAGCCATGGCTGAAATTCGCGGCTTCAAATCGGGCAGGAATGGCGAGCAATCGCAGGAGCCAGCACCGCGCCGTCTTGCGGCGATCGTCGCCGGCGACATCGCGGGCTACAGCCGGCTCATGCAGATCGATGAAGAGGGAACGCACAATCGCGTCAAGCGGATCGAGCGCGAACTCATTGAGACCAGCATCACAGAGCACCATGGGAGGCTGGTTAAAACCACCGGCGACGGCTTTCTTGCGATCTTCGACAGTCCCGTCGAAGCCGTGCGATGCGGCATCGTCATCCAGCAAAACATGGTGGGGCGCAACGCATCGCAGCCCAAGCATCACTGGATCGAATATCGCATCGGGATCAATCTAGGCGACGTTATTATCGAACCAACCGACGTTTACGGTGATGGCGTCAATATTGCTTCGCGGCTCGAGGGGATCGCCGATCCCGGTCAAGTTTACATCTCGGGCGGCATTTACGAACAGATCAAGCACAAACTGGTCTGCGGATATGAGTCGCTCGGAGACCGCAAGATCAAGAACATCACCGATCCGGTGCGGGTATACCGCGTGCTTCCGGATTTCGCCGCATTCCACGGCACGCGGAAGCGACGCGAGAACATTCTGTTCTTCCTGCTGAGCGTTGCTTTGCTGGTGATTGCACTGGGCGCTCTGTGGTACGTGCTCGTGCAACCGCAGGGCAGGGTCCGAAACCAGGCATCGGTCCAAGTCCCGCCTTCCCAAGTCTCGCCTTCCGCGGAGACGCCGAAGGCGCCTTCATCGCCGGCACCCGCGGCGAAACCAGCAGCATCGCCAGCCCAGCCAGCTCCCACCGTGGCACCAATCCCGCAGCAAGCGGCTCCACAACCCTCGTCAACTCCGGCGCCGCCGCCGGCCACCCAGCAGGCCGCGCCGCAATCTCCACCCGCGTCTCCCGCCACGCCTGGTCCGCAGCTGGCCTCGGCGGTCCGGGAGCCCGAGATGAAGACAGTCCGGAGCGGCAGCTTCACGATGGGCAGCACTGACGACGCCACGGAGAGGCCGCCGCACCAGGTCGCGATCAAGCAGTTTTCGATAAGTCAGTATCCGGTTTCCGTTCGCGAATGGAATCAATGCGCCGCTGCCACTGCCTGTGCATTCGTTGCGGGGGGCAAGGACGATGCGCCCGTCACGAACGTGAGCTGGAGCGACGCCAAGCAATTTTCCGCCTGGCTCGCGGGGGCAACACGAAAGCCGTACCGGCTTCCGAGCGAGGCCGAATGGGAATACGCCGCGCGAGGAGGCACGCAAACGAAATACTGGTGGGGCGACCAGCTTCAACTCGGCATGGCCAATTGCAAGAACTGCACGGACATCGCAGCCGCCGAGCAGCCGATCAAGCTCGGCAGCTTCAAACCAAATCCGTTTGGGCTGTATGACATGGGTGGTGGTGTCGATCAGTGGGTAGAAGATTGCTGGCACAAAAATTACCAGGGCGCTCCGGTGGACGGTTCGGCGTGGGTCGAGGCCGGATGCGGTTCCCATGTGATCCGGTCCGGCTCCTGGCGGAGTGATGCGCGGGATGTCCGGCCCTCAAACCGCGACAGTTACGACACCAACGTTCGATATCCTACCCACGGGTTCCGCATCGCACTATCTCCCTGAATGGTGTCGAAAGAGGATGCGTCATGAAGGTCGCCGCGCTCGTCGCACTGTCCTTGACCCTTACCAGCCCGCCGTCCGCCGCGTGGGCGCAAGGAAAGCCCGCGCCAAAGGATGCGGTCCTCTATTTCGTGTGGCCGCAGGATGGCACGACGATTAAAGGAGGATTTTGGTGCCGCTTCGGCCTGCGCAACATGGGCGTCACTCACGCAGGTGATAATTTTCCGAACAGCGGTCATCATCATTTACTGATCGATGTGAAGGAACCACTCGACCCGAACGAGCCGATCGCACAAGACAAGTCGCATCTTCATTTTGGCGCGGGGCAGACCGAGGCGC
>JAQGJF010000151.1 GCA_028290765.1 Tardiphaga sp. | reverse complement strand
TGGTGCACAATGCCGGCGGCGACATCGCCGCGACCGGCGGCAAGCCCGATCCCAACGACGTGGTGAACATCAAGCCCGAGGATGTGCGCGCCGTCATCGACCGCAATCTGCTCAGCACGATCTTCGTCTGCCAGGAGGTGGCGCGCGGCATGATGGAACGGCGCCGCGGCCGCATCGTCACCATCGGCTCGATCGCCGCGTTCAAGGGCCGCACCAACGCGTCGATCTATGCCACCGCAAAAGCCGGCGCGATGCATTTCACGCGCTGCCTCGCCGACCAGATGCGGCCCTATGACGTCACCGTCAACACCATCGCGCCCGGCGATACCCGCACCGAACGCTTCGTCAACACCCGCGCCGTCGATCCGGCGCGGCTGGCCGAATCCGGCACGCTCGACCGCATCGCCACCGTCGATGAAGTCGCGCGCGTGGTCGAACTGTTCGCCGGCCCGATGGGCGCGTTCGTCTCCGGCCAGGTACTGCGCGTCGATGGCGGCGGGCAGCTCTGGGCGGGGTAGGCATCCTGTCGAATTTGATTCAACTGCGCGTGGCCGCGGCAACCACTGGCAAATCACGCGGCGGGCGCCATCCGACCGTAAACGCGCGTTTACCCGCTGGATGAACCGGGATTTACGCGACTGCAACGGTTAGCGGGAAGACTCCTGCGATGTTCGCGCCGATTGCCGTTGCCGGCCGGCGCGACGGTTTAACGAACGCGTCTTCGATCGCAGGGGTGTCACATGGCGCAAGCGCGACTCTACAAACGGGTTCGGCCGTCGGGACAGATGGCCAGAACCGCCACCATCATTCTCGGCCCGAAAGGGCCCACCATCAACTGCAACATCGTCGATTATTCGGCCGGCGGCGCATGCATCGAGCTTTGCGGGCAGGCCGTCTTGCCTGGCCGCTTCGAGTTGCTTTACGGTTCGATCCGGAAAAAGTGTCGCGTGGTCTGGACCAAAGGGATCCGGCACGGCGTAACGTTTTAAGCCGGCGAAAGCGCGGCCGGCGTCGGCGCGTCACGCGGGTGATAACGCGGCCTATAACGGAGTTAACGGTTCCGATTCGAGGCGGTTTAGACGTGAGCCTCTTTAGACGTTTAGAGGTGAGCCTTGGCGTCGACCTGGCGCGCCGCGGCCGCGGTCCCGGCCGGCAAGGAACCGCAGGCTTCAAAGTGGGACGAAATTTCATCCTGCGCTCTGTGCCACCACATCTCGGCCTGGCCGAGCCAGTAATGCTTGTGCTGCAGGTCAAACACCGCGCGCTGCCGGCACATCTGTTCCTGGGCGCGATACTCGATGATCTTGTTCATGGAACTGGCCTCCCTGTCAGGATTGCCTAGGCGATCATTGTGTAACGCTGTTGACAGCAAGTCAAAATAATCTTGCACCTCGGTTGAGGGTGCGTCCCGGATGTCCAAGTTGGCTTCCCGGATGTCCAGACATGCCGGATGTCCAACAGTGGACACCCCCAAGATGTCCGGTAGCCGACAGAATCAGATTCGAGGATTTTCTCAAGGAGTGAATACCGGTATCCGCCCATTAACGAATCGAAGGCATAGTGCCAACTTCCAATTTTTTTTGAAAGAAACCGCATTGCTTCCCAATAATAATACGCTTCTGGCCTTTCCGCTGACGCTCAAGCCGGGCTTTTCCCCGCAGACGATAGCCACGCTGGGAGAGGCCGCCAAATTCCTGACCGACCTGACGGAAGAACAACGCGAGCGAGGCTACTGGAAGATCGCCATCGGCTCGCTCGGCGCGGCGGTTCGGGAACCCAGCTACATCAAGACGGCGACGCTCTCGCTGCAAACCGCCTTGACGCTGGAGCGGATGCTGGCGGATCCGCCCGATCCTGTCTGATCACACGCCAGGGGGAGCTTTCGGCCGGAAAAAAGCCGCTGCGGCGACCGCAGCGGCTTGATCCCATCGGCGAACGCTGTCGCGTCAGTTGCCGTTGCCGAGATTGTTATTGTTGGTGAGGCTGTTCGAACCGCTGGCCGAGTTGCCGTTGTTGCCTTGCAGTTCGGCATTGTTCCCGCGCAAGCGGCTCATCGAGCCGGTGGTCGTCCCGGGATGCTTGTTCAGCTTCGAGCCGTGCTCGCTGTGCGCCGAATGGCGGGTCGGCATCTGGTCCGACTGAGCCATGGCAAGGCTGCCGGAAAGCGCTAATGCGACAGCTGTCGCAAGGATGGTTTTCTTCATAACGTCTTCTTTCTCGATGTGTGTGCGCCCACGCAGCAAACGCCTTCCGGCGGGCACGCGTTCCCTGCGGACCACGGAACCGCCATCACACTTGAAACACCACTCCGTTACGCGCCTGATGGTTCCGGAACGAATCTTTTGTACGCCGTTTCAAGCCGGAGCCACCATGGGCGTGTTCAAACTGGTTTCCGCGCCGATACGAGGCGTCGTCAGATTTCCCCTGTTTCAGCTGGCGGTTGTCGTCGCCGTGATCCTATGGCTGCAGGCGGCCGATGACGGCTCGGCCCGGGGCGAGATTTTCAACGGCCTCGACAAATTAGTCGATTCCACCGTGCGAATGGTTTCGGCGGTCTTCAATGTCAAATCCTTCACCAAGTCGTGGCTGATTTCGGGCTTCATGATTGCCTATGTCTACCTCGCTTGTTTGCTGATCCTGTTGCTATTGCGTCTCGCCACCAGGGCCGTCGTCGACGTCATCGGGAGAAGCAATGCGTTTGGCCTGCGGAACGCCATTGCGCGGGAGCGCGGCATCGTGGCGTATCGGGCGTGGCTGCCGCTCGAGCGCATCAGGCCGGTTTATATTTCCAGGGAACAGTGGGAAGAAAACTTCGCCTGGCCACCCAACGACCAACCGCCCTACCGGCCATTGCTGCAGCGCATCCTGCTCGGGGTGATGACCTACGCCATCGTTCTCGGAATTATCGCGGCGCTGCTCTGGGTTTACGTACCGTCGGTGCTGATCTGGCTTGGCGAACTCGCCAGGAAGCTCACGGGCTGAGGCACGAAACGCCCTCACACTGCCTGCCCGGCCTTCAGCAGACTGCAGCCGGTGATCTTCAAACTGCCGTCCGGCTGCCGCTGCAGCGTGTACAGCGCCTCCCAGGCAACGCCGTCGGCATCGACGATATGGACCTTCTGGGCGATGATACCGTCGGAAACCTGGGCCTCGCCGAATTCGAACGATCTGTGGCGATAAACCGGCGCGTAACCGTTGCGGACCATGTTCATGAAGATGTCGGGCTGCGGGAACAGGCCCTGGATCGCCGGGGCGGCGTAGGCATAGGCCGCCGCGGCATCGTCGCGGCCGAAGGCCTCGGCCTGGGAGCGGATGGTGGCCTGCGCGGTGGCGATGTCGTCCGCCGCCCGGAGGGGAGCCGAGAGACCTATCCAGAATGCGACAGCTAAGATGAGGGCGCGCATGGCTTCTGTCCTATGGGTCCATCTGTTACGCGCCGGCGCCCGAAATAGTTTCGCCCGAGGGATGCGGCGGCGCTGGATCGCGTTTATTGGCTCAAACCTCGCTGTTTCAGCCGGCCGGCGAACCAGTCCGACAGTTCGGCATCCATGAGACCACCGACATAGACCTCCGCGGAGGTCACGCTCTTCTTTCCCAGCGCCAGATAGACGCCGGTCCGGTAGGCGAACCATAGATGCGGATCGGTCATCGCGCGCAGCTTGTGCCGGTCATGTTCCGGCGGCTGGTGGTTGGAGGCCTTCCGGACCTCGAGCGCCAGCAGATTTTCCGGAATGGCGCGGTGGTGCACGACAATATCCGGGTAGATCGATTTGCCGAGTTCATCGTCGGTCGAGACGATGCTGGTTTTCGGAAGCTTCCAGGTCCGCTCGCCCAGCCGGTTGTAGTCGCAATCGATATCCCAGTCCGGGAACTGTTTCTCGATCGCGACCGCGAGCCGGTGCGTCAGCGTGCGCTCGCCGAGATCCCGTTCGAGCAGATGGGTTTCGCGGGCGTAGAAATCACCGAGCGCACCGACGACCTTGTCCAACGCAGCCTGCATCCGCCTCGCCCCGCGAACCGCAACAGGGTGGCATCATGACGCAAGGTGCGGCTGAGGCAAGAGGGGTGACGACCTCGACAAGATAGAGTCCGACCGAGCCTACATCTGCACTTCGATCAGCCGCGGACCCTTTTCGGCGACGCCTTCGGCCAGCGCCTTGTTGAAATCGTCGGCATTGGTGACCGACCGGCCAGGCACGCCCATGCCCTTGGCCAGGGCGACCCAGTCCAGCGTCGGGCGGTCGATGCTAAGCATGTCCCGCGCGCGCTGCCCGGGGTCGCCGGCGCCGACGCCGTCGAATTCTCCGCGCAGAATTTGATACATGCGATTGGCGAACACGATGGTGAGAACGTCGAGGCCCTCGCGGGCCTGGGTCCACAGCGATTGCAGCGTGTACATCGCGCTGCCGTCGCCGACCATGCAGATCACCTTGCGATCCGGGCACGCCACCGCGGCGCCGGTCGCCACCGGCGTCGAAAATCCGATCGAACCGCCCATGTTCTGCAGCCAGTCGTGCGGCGCTGAGGCCGCGGTCGGCGGAAAGAAACCACGCCCGGTGGTGAGGGATTCGTCGATCACGATGGCGTTTTCCGGGATCGCCACCGCAATCGCCTGCGCGATCGAGGCATGGTTCAGCGCGCCGGTCGGCTTGGCAAGTTCGACCAGCTTTTGCGGCTTGACGTCGGCCGGCTTGGCGCCGACGGCGGAAGCCAGTGCCTCCAGCGCCGCGACCGAGTTCTCGCCCCCCTCGGTGACGCGATGAACCTCGCAGCCCGCCGGCTTCAAAATGCTCGGCTTGTTGGGATAGGCGAAGAACGCCACCGGATCGGCGGCCTCGACCAGGATGATGTGGCGGAAATCCTTCAGGGTCGGCAGCGCCAGTTCGATCACATAGGGGATGCGGTCGATCGAGAAGCGGCCGCTGCCGCGCGCCATCTTCGGATTGTAGGTCTGGCCCATCACCTTGCAGCCGGTCTTGCCGGCGATCTGCGCCGCCAGCGCCAGAGCCTTCTCGGTCAGGCCCTGCCCGGTCAGCAGCAGCAGGGTCGGCTCGCCGCCGCGCAGCACCTTGGCGGCGTTGTCGACCGCCTGCGGCGAATAGCTGACGCGCTGCGATTCGGCCGGCACGTGGGCGATGCCGTCGGCCTCGTTCCAGGCGGTATCGGCGGGCAGGATCAGCGTGGCAATCTGCGGCGGCGAGCTTTTGGCCGCGGCAATGGCGGCAGCGCCGTCCTTGGCCACCGACTTGGCGTCCGGCGAGGTGCGGACCCAGGCCGACATCGGCCGGGCCAGGCCCTCGACATCCGAGGTCAGCGGCGCGTTGTATTCGATGTGATAGACCGCGTGCTGGCCGACGATGTTGACGATGCCGGAATTGGCCTTCTTGGCGTTGTGCAGATTGGCCAGCCCGTTGGCGAGGCCGGGGCCGAGATGCAGCAGGGTCGAGGCCGGCTTGTTGGTCATGCGGAAATAGCCGTCGGCGGCACCGGTGACCACGCCCTCGAACAGGCCGAGCACGCAGCGCATGCCCTCGACACGGTCCAGCGCGGCGACGAAATGCATCTCCGAGGTGCCCGGATTGGCGAAGCAGACATCGACGCCACCCGCCACCAAGGTCCGCACCAGACTTTCCGCACCGTTCATCCTGTCGCTCCCGTTCGCCAATGTCTTGAAATTGCAGTTTTTCAGGTTCCGGCACGATCAACCATTGTTCGCCCGTCCCGTCAAAGGGTTCGGCCGACATGCATTGCTGCCATCCGCGGCACCTGGCCGGAATGGCGATTTTTCAACCATGTCGGCGGATCGGCACCGGCCTCACGCGGCCGTGGGTTGCGAATTAGGGCGATTTATGGCCTGTCTCGTGGCCAATAGGTTTCAAAATCATGGGGCTGGCGAGGATTGCAATGAAGCGCATAACGGGTGTTGTTTTGATGGTATCGGCCCTGCTGGCGGGTACCGGCGTCGCATCGGCCGACGACCGCGATAACTATTTCGGCAACCGGATGAATTCATTCTTCGGCGGCGGCGGCTCAGGCCCGATTCCCCGCACCACCGTCAATTTCGAGGGTGGTTATTCCCCCGGAACCATTATCGTCAACACCGCCGAACGGCGTCTCTATCTGGTGCTGGGAGGCGGCCAGGCGCTGCGCTACGGCATCGGCGTCGGCCGCGATGGCTTCCGCTGGGGCGGCACCCATCGCATCTCGGCCAAGAAGGAATGGCCGAGCTGGACCCCGCCCTCGCAGATGCTGGCGCGCCGTCCCGACCTGCCGCGCCACATGAACGGCGGCGTCGACAATCCGCTCGGCGCCCGCGCCATGTATCTGGGCTCGACGCTGTACCGCATCCATGGTTCGAACGAGCCCGAGACCATCGGCCAGGCGGTATCGTCGGGCTGCTTCCGCATGACCAATGACGACGTCACCGACCTGTACAACCGGGTGAACGTCGGCGCCACGGTGGTGGTGAAGAACTAACAGCCGTCCTTCCCGATGCGCAATTGCGCATCGCGGATGCGCCTTGGCGCATCCCGGAATGACGAAAGTTTGTTTGAGATCGCACCAGCTAACCGCGATCGCAATGCAGCTTTAATGTATTGCGCCTTGCGAACACCCTGGCATTGCGGCAGCGTGCAGGCATGCGCGCACTCTCCCATCGGATTCGGTTCCTTGCGGTCGTCCTCGCAGCGGCGGGCGCATGCGTGATGGTCGTGCCGCAGCCGGCATCCGCCGAAAACCCGGGCGTTGCAGCGCGGCAGCGTACCGAGAAGAAAAGCTTCACCGACGCCGAGATTACCGACGGGTTCTTCAAGACCGCGTTCGGTGCGGAATACCATCTCGCCGGCCGGGTCGACCGGATCCGGAAATACGACGCGCCGGTGCGGGTGTTCGCCGACGGCAACCGCGCCGACCGCAAGGGGCAGCTCGCCAAGGTGGTCGCCGACATCGCCAAACGGGTGCAGCATCTCGACATCGCCATGTCGGAGACGAGCGACGACGCCAATGTGGTGGTCAAGCTGGTCCGCGACCGCGATCTCTATCGCACCATTGCGACCTCCTACGGCGCCGACCGGGCCAAGGAAATCCGCACCTCGCTCGATCCGCAATGCCTGTCCGGCTTTCGCAAGAACGAAAAATTCGAGATCGAGCATTCCGACGTCATCCTCACCGTCGACAACGGCGACTTCATCTTCCTCGACTGCGCCTATGAGGAACTGCTGCAGTCGCTGGGACCGATCAACGACACGTCGAGCGTGCCCTGGACCATGTTCAACGACAATGTGTCGATGGGCTTCTTCGACGTCTACGATCAGTACATCCTCAATTTGCTCTATGACCCGCGCATCAAGGCCGGCATGACCGTGCAGGAGGTCAAGGCCGTCTTGCCCGAAGTGCTGACGGAC
>JAQGJF010000143.1 GCA_028290765.1 Tardiphaga sp. | reverse complement strand
CGACGCGCTGCTGCGGGAGGTGCTGTAGATGTCCAGCAGCTTATGGAAGAGCAACTCCGATTTGTTCGACGTGGCGCATGACATCGCGGAGTTTGTGCCATGAGCCCGACCATGAACGAAGTGGATCTTGTCGTCACTGGAGGGCAAATCGTCAGCCCGGAACGTATCGTCTCGCAGGCGATCGCCGTGGATGCCGGTAGAATCGTCAGGATCGGCGCGCCGGATCAGATGCCGCCGGCGCGGGAACGGATCGACGCCAGCGGATTGCATCTCTTGCCGGGCGCCATCGACGTGCATGTTCACTTCCGCGAGCCCGGCTTTTCACACAAGGAGACCTGGACCAGCGCCACCCAGGCCGCGGCCGTCGGCGGCGTGACGACGGTGTTCGACATGCCCAATACCAATCCTCCGACGTCGAATGTGGAAGCTCTCCTGCAAAAGCTGGAGATTGCGCAGCGCCAGGCCATCGTCGATTTCGGAATTTACGGCAACATCGGCGAGAACAATCTCGACCAGTTGAAGCCGATGGCGCAGGCCGGGGCCGTATCGTTCAAGCTTTACATGGGCAGCGAAAACCCATTGGTGCCCTGCCCACCGGACGGCGCCATTCTCGACGCATTCGAGGTTCTGGCCGAACTCGGCATGCGCTGCACGGTGCATGCCGAGAACACGCCGATCCTGCAATGGCGCGGCGAGCGGCTGATGCGATCGGGCCGGCGCGACGCCGCGGCGCATCTCGAACAGCACAGTGATATCGCCACCATCGAGGCCGTCAGCCGCGTTGCGATATTCTCCGAATGGACCGGTTGCAAGATCCACATTGCCCATGAAAGCACGCGGTTTTCGCTGCCGCATATTCGATTCGCCAAGCAACGTGGGGTCGATCTGACCGTCGAGACCTGCCCGCATTATTTGTTCCTCAGCACCGAGGACGGCGCGCGGATGGGTGCCAATTTCCTGCGGGTCAAGCCGCCGGTGCGCGAGCCCGGGCACCAGGAATTTCTTTGGCAGGCTCTGCTGGATGGCACCATCGACATGCTGTCGACCGACCACGCGCCGCATCTGCGGGAGGAAAAGCGCCGCCCTTCGATCTGGGATTGCGCGCCGGGGTTTCCGGGTGTCGAAACCTCGATGCGCCTGATGTTGACGGAGGTCTCGCGGGGGCGGCTGACGCTGCCCGACTATGTGCGCATGGCCTGCGCGATGCCGGCGAAGGCGTTCGGTCTGTACCCTCGCAAGGGCGTGCTCGCCGAGGGCGCCGATGCGGATATCGTCATGGTCGACATGACCAGGCGTGGCACCATCAAGGCGGAAGAGCTCCACTCGATCGGCAACGCCACACCGTTCGATGGCTTCGAGATCGTCGGGATGCCGGTCCGGACGCTGGTTCGCGGAAAGACCGTCGCGCAAGACGGCCGGCCGACGGCAACACCAGGCTGGGGTCGGAATGTCGCCGGACAAAATCGCTAGCTCCAGACAAAGGTAGCTGTCGCGATCGACGAATGTCCGTGGGCCGCGCCTGTCTCTCGGCCATCGCGCGGAACGCAGCGCGCTAACCCTGTGCGCCGGTGGAGGAGATTCGAGGAGCACCGCCCGCGCCCGGCGGCCGGGCCAGCGATCGGCCGATGTGCCGGAGCATCACGCTCGCCTGGCCAGCACTATGGTCGAGCAGCCAGCGCCCGAACGCCGGGGCGGACAACGCCGGGGCGTAGAGAAATCCCTGAATAACGTCGCAGCCAAGTTCCGCCAGCCAATTTCGCTGCCCATCGGTCTCGACGCCTTCGGCGACGACGGTGAGTTGCAGGCTCTGGCCGACGCGAACCACCGTGGTCACGATCGCGCGCGCGCCGGGGTCGGTCTCGACGTCGCGCATAAAACTGCGGTCGATCTTCAACTCGCGGATCGGCAGATGCGCCAACCGGCTGAGGCTTGAATAGCCGGTTCCGAAATCGTCCAGCGACAGGCCGACGCCCAGTTGGCGCAGCGCGTTCATGGTTTCGATCGCGACCGAGCGCTCGTTCAGGATCACGCCTTCGGTAATCTCGAGCATCAGCACTTCCGGCGGCAGGCCATGGTCGGCCAGGATCCCGGCGACGGCAGATGCCAGGCCCGCGTTCTGGAAATTGATCGGCGACAGGTTGACCGACACGCAGGGGATATCGAGGCCCGCCTGGCGCCACGCCGCCATCTGCCGGCAGGCCTCGCGTATCGACCATGCACCGATCTGCTCGATCAGCCCGCATTCCTCGGCCAGCGGGATGAACTTCGCCGGCGAGACCTCGCCGAGCACCGGGTCGTGCCAGCGCGCCAGCGCCTCGACACCATGGAGGGCGCCATCGATGGTCCGGAGCTGCGGCTGATAGTGCAATTTCAAGGCATCGTTGGCGATCGCGCCGCGCAGCGCAGCGCTATAGGCCAGCCGCTGCTCGGCGAACCGGTCCATGTCGGCGCTGAAGAAGCGATAGGTGGAGCGGCCGGCCCGCTTGGCCTTGTACATCGCCGCATCGGCTCGCTGGATCAGGGTATCGATGTCGGTCGCGTTGTCCGGATAGATGCTGATGCCGATGCTGGCCGACATCGCCACCTGCCTGGTTCCGATCCGCAGCGGCATGGCCAATGCCTCGGTGATTCTGGAGGCGACCATCGAGGCCTCGGTGGCATCCCGGTTCGGCAGCACGATCACGAATTCGTCGCCGCCGAGCCGTCCCAGCCTGTCGCCTGGCTGAATCTGCGCGCGCAGGCGCTGGGTAAACTCGACCAGCAATTCGTCGCCGGCCGCGTGTCCGAGCGTATCGTTGACGTCCTTGAAATTGTCGACATCGAGAAACGCCAGCGCGACGTGGTCTCCGGCAGGGCAGGCCGCCGTCGCCTCGTGGATCAAATCCCGCAACCGGGCGCGGTTGGGCAAGCCGGTCAGCGTGTCGTAATAAGCGAGCCGCGCGATCTGGGCGCGGGCTTCCTTGCGCTCGATCGCGAGCGCACCGAGATGGACGCAGGCGTCGACGATACGCTGATGCCAGCGGCTGGGCGCGCGACATTCCCGGTAATAGAAGGCGAAGGTTCCGATCACGCGGCCATCCTTGGCCTTGATCGGTGTCGACCAGCAGGCGCGCAAACCGACCTCGAGCGGCCGGGTCTTGAACGGCTGCCAGCGCGGATCGGTGTCGATATCCATCGCCAGCACCGCGTTGCCGTAATAGGCCG
>JAQGJF010000141.1 GCA_028290765.1 Tardiphaga sp. | reverse complement strand
GAGACCACCAACATGGCGCATTTCATCGACACCGCGACGCGCCAGATCGTGGCCAATGTGCTGGTCGATGCCCGGCCGCGCTTCGCCGAATTCAAGCGCGACAGTTCGGAGCTGTGGGTGTCCTCGGAGATCGGCGGCACCGTCTCCATCATCGACCCGGCCAAGCGCGCCGTCACCGGCAAGATCAATTTCAATATTCCGGGCCTGCGGCGCGAGGCGATCCAGCCGGTCGGTATCGGCATGACCAAGGACGGCAAGACCGCCTTCATCGCGCTCGGGCCGGCCAACCGCGTCGCCGTCGTCGACGCCGTCAGCCATGAAGTCAAAAAATACCTGCTGGTCGGCCAGCGGGTCTGGCACATGGCGTTCACGCCCGACGAAAAATACCTGCTGGTCACCAACGGCGTCTCCAACGACGTATCGGTGATCGACGTCGCGGCGCAAAAAGTCATCAAGACCGTCCAGGTCGGTGAATTGCCCTGGGGCATCACCATGGCGCAGCCATGAACGCCAGCATGCCTGCACTGTCGATCGCCGGCGTCAGCCATGCCTATGGTCCCCGCCGCGCCCTTATCGATATCGACCTGAGCGTTGCGCCCGCGAGTTTCACAGCGCTGCTCGGATTGAACGGCGCCGGCAAGAGCACGCTGTTCTCGCTGGTGACGCGGTTGTTCGGCATCCAGGCCGGAACTATCAGCATCTTCGGCCACGACATCGCGAAGGCGCCCGGCGAGGCGCTGCGGCTGCTCGGCGTCGTGTTCCAGCCGCGCACGCTCGACCTCGATCTCTCGCTGATGCAGAATTTGCTGTATCACGCGGCCCTGCATGGCATCGACCGGCGCGAGGCACGGCTGCGCGCCACTGAGGTGCTGACGCGCATCGACCTCAACGACCGCGCCGGCAGCAAGGTGCGCGATCTCTCCGGCGGCCAGATGCGACGGCTCGAAATCGCGCGCGCGCTGCTGCATCGGCCGCGCCTGCTGCTGCTCGACGAGGCGACCGTCGGTCTCGATGTCAAGGCGCGCGCCGACATCCTGAACCATGTGCGCAGCCTCGTCACCGAGCAAGGCATCGGCGTGTTGTGGGCGACGCATCTTTTCGACGAGATCGTCTCCACCGACGACCTCGTCGTGCTGCATCAGGGCAGGATCCTGGCGCGCGGACAGGTGGCGCGTGTCGTCGCCGAGGCCGGCGCGCCGGATCTCAATGCCGCCTTCATGCGCCTGACCGGAACGCCTGCGAAAATCGGGGAGCTCGCGCCATGAGTTCCACGGAGGTGAAGGACAAGCCGGCCGGATTTTCGCTGGCGCAATATGTCACCTGCCTCAACGGCATCGTCTGGCGCGAGGCGCTGCGCTTCCTGCATCAGCGCGAACGTTTTGTTTCGGCCCTGGTGCGCCCGCTGGTCTGGCTGTTCATCTTTGCCGCGGGTTTCCGCCAGGTGCTCGGCATTTCCATCATCCCGCCCTACGAGACCTACATTCTCTATGAGGTCTACATCACGCCGGGATTGATGGCGATGATTCAGCTCTTCAACGGCATGCAGTCGTCGCTTTCGATGGTCTACGACCGCGAGATGGGGAACATGCGCACCTTGCTGGTGAGCCCGCTGCCGCGCGGCTATCTCTTGTTCTGCAAGCTGTTTGCCGGCACCGCCGTCTCGCTGCTGCAGGTCTATGCTTTCCTGTTGATCGCCTGGTTCTGGGACATCGAACCGCCGGCGATCGGCTATCTCACGGTATTGCCGGCGCTGGCGCTGTCCGGACTGATGCTGGGTTCGCTCGGCATGCTGATCTCGTCCCGCATCAAGCAGCTGGAAAATTTCGCCGGCGTCATGAACTTCGTGATCTTCCCGATGTTTTTTGCCTCATCCGCGCTCTACCCGCTGTGGCGGGTGCAGGAGGGCAGCCCGATGCTGTATTATGTCTGTCAGTTCAATCCCTTCACCCATGCGGTGGAACTGATACGCTTCGCGCTGTATGGACAGATCAACTGGATCTCATTGGCGGTGGTCGGCGGCTGCACATTGGTGTTCATGACCGGTGCGGTGTTGGCTTACGATCCGTCGCGCGGCCTCAGCCGGCGCGGCCCCGCGGGAGGCGAGACATGAAGGCGCGGCTGATCGTTGGCCTACTGTTCGCGGTGGTCTGTTCGGCCGGCCCAGGCTTCGCCGCCGACCCGCGCTATCCGGACTGGCCCTGCGCCCAGGCCAAGGTGCCTGAGGTTTCGCTGGCCGCGGTATGGGCCGGCCCGCCGCTCGACGACGCCGCGACCAAGTGGAAGGACGATGCCAAGGTAGCCGCGCTGGTGCCACGCCTGGCCGCGCGGCGCACGCCGCTGGATGAGGCGGAGAAGCTGATCACCGAGACGCTCACCGGCCCGACCACTGAGAAGGCCGAGACCGGCAAGTTGCTGTTCGCCGGCCTGTTCGACACCATGAACGCGCAGCGCTCCTCGGTGATGAGCGGGCTGGAACGCGTCACCCGCAAGCAGCGCGAAGCCGCCGACAAGATCCGCGCCGACACGCTGGCCCTGCAGGCGCTGCAGGACGCGCCGACGCCGGACCAGGCCAAGATCGAGGAGCTCGGCAACCAACTGGTCTGGGAAACCCGCATTTTCGAGGATCGCCGCCGCGTCATCAAATTCGTCTGCGAAGTCCCGACCGCGGTGGATCAGCGCTTGTTTGCGCTTGGCCGGGTGATCCAGCAGGAGATGGAGTAGCGGATCAGACGGGCAGATCCGCAGCAACCATCAATGACGGCTGTCACCTTGGCTCCGGCTGCGACTCCGCCAGCGGCAAACCTGCCGCTTCCCAGAAGTCCGTGCCTTCCGGATACCACGCCACACCGGCATATCCGTAACCGAGCGCGCGCTTCGCGGCGTTCCACGACATCCAGCAATCGGCCTGGCAATACACCACCAGCAGTTTTGCCTTGTCGCCGCCGCTGGCTTTTGCGAGTCCCTGCTTGAAATAATCTTCGGTCGCCTCTGCAAGTACGCCATAGCCGGTGTCGGGCAGCCAGATGCTGCCGGGAATATTGAACCGCGGCTTGTCGCGCCAGATCGTGCCGGCGGGAAGGTTTGGTGGCTTTGGCGGACGCGGCAGCACGTCGACGAAGATGGCACCATCGGCGCGCCAGATCGTCTCAGCCTGCGCGGTCGACAAAACACGGGCGCCACGCAGCGTCGCCGGAACCGGCGCGCGGTAATTGTCGGTGCGATAACCTTCCGGCTCGGCGACACGTTCCTGAGCCTGCGCTGGCGCCGTCAGCGCCAGCGCCGCGACCAGCACACGAGCCAGCCTCTTGATCATGGCGCTTTGGCAGCCGCCTCCGTACCGATCGGCCGATCGTTCTCGTCGAGCAAGGGGACGCCGAAGCCGAGCAGGATTTTGTTGATCTCGCTCTGGTTCTCCTGGATCAGGCGGTTGAGCTGCCGCTTCCAGTTCTGGTCGGCGCCGCGAACGCCCATGCCGATGCGAAAGATGAGTTTGGGACCCGAGGTCTCCTTGACCAGCGGCGTGACGTGCAACGGCGGATCGGCCTCCTTGGCGTAGTAGCCGGCCATCGGTCCCCACAGGATCGCAGCGTCGATCTCGCCTTTCTTCAAATCCCCGATCATCGCCGCCGCCGACGAATCGATCCGGGTGTCGATCATCAGCGGATATGGCCTGGCGTTGGCCATTAGCCCGTTGACCGCCATGTTGGTGGCCGGCGGCGTGCCGGCGACGATGCCGATGTGCTTGCCCTTCAGGCGCGGGTCTTCCAGCGTAGCGACGTCTTCGAGCCCGCTGTCGGATTTGGCGACCAGCGAATAGGCAGTGCGGTAATAGGGGTTGGTGCCCTGCACCAGGTCGTCACCTTGCGGGAAACCCATGATCACGTCGCAGCGATCGGCGCCGAGCGTCACCCGCACGAAGCCGGTGGCCTGCGGAAAGAACATGTAGTCGAGTTTCTTCTGCAGCTTGGCGGCGAATAATTCGGCGAGCTTGTTCTCGAACCCTTCGCTCTTCTCGTTCGAGAA
>JAQGJF010000716.1 GCA_028290765.1 Tardiphaga sp. | reverse complement strand
TTTGCCGAACTTGGCTACGCCGTGCTGGCCGGCTGCCAGCGCATTTTCCGCACCAAGCAGCCTGTGATGATCTTTCCGTCCTCCGGCACCGGCGCCTGGGAAGCCGCGCTCGTCAATACGCTATCGCCGGGTGACAAGGTGCTGCTGGCCGAGACCGGCCAGTTCGCGGTGCTGTGGCGCGGCATTGCCGAGAAATTCAAGCTCGACGTCGAATTCCTGCCCACCGACTGGCGGCGCGGGGCCGATGTCGACCAGATCGAGGCCAGGCTTGCCGCCGATCGGGCGCACAAGATCAAGGCCGTGATGGTCATCCACAACGAGACCTCGACCAGCTGCGTCACCCATCCGCTCGAAGTCCGCAAGGCGCTCAACCGCACCAACCATCCGGCGCTGCTGATGGTCGACACCATCTCCGGCCTCGCCTCGCTGGAATACGAGCACGACGCCTGGGGCATCGATATCTCGGTCGGCGGCTCGCAGAAGGGCATGATGATGCCGCCGGGCCTGAGCTTCAACGCGGTGTCGGAAAAGGCGCTTGCCGCCTCGAAGGCGAACAAGTCGATGCGGTCCTATTGGGATTGGCACGACATGATCGCGATCAACAAGCAGGGCACCTTCCCCTATACGCCGGCGACCAACCTGCTCTATGCGCTGAAGGAAGCCATCGCGATGCTCGAGGAAGAGGGGCTCGAGAACGTGTTCGCGCGCCACAAGCGCCACGGTGCGGCGACCCGCGCCGCGGCCAAGGCCTGGGACCTGGAACTGGTGTGCCTCGACCCGCATGGCTATTCGCCGGCGCTGACCGCGATCATGGTTCCGGAAGGCCACGACGCCGACGCGTTCCGCAAGGTGGTGCTGGAAAACTTCGACATGTCGCTCGGCACGGGTCTCGGCAAAATCAAAGGCAAGGCGTTCCGCATCGGCCATATCGGCCACTTCAACGATCTGATGCTGATGGGCACGCTGGCCGGCGTCGAGATGGGCCTCGACCTCGCCAAGGTGCCGCACCGCGCCGGTGGCGTCATGGCCGCCATGGAAGTGCTGAAGGGCCGCGACGTGGTGCCGAAGCCGAAAGCCGCGGTGGCCTGAACGTCGTTGCCAAAAATCCGGGGCGCGCGTGCCTTGAGCACCCGCGCTCCATTGTTTTCCCGAAACGCGGCCAATGCCGCGTGAAGAACGAAAAGAGCGTGCCATGGACGCCCCCGTATCCGCCGCCGAAGACCTGATCTATGTCGTCGAAGACGGCATCGCCCGGCTGACCTTCAACCGTCCGCAGGCGCGCAACGCGCTGACCTTTGCGATGTATGAGCGGATGGCGGCGATCTGCGCCGAGGTCAACGCCGATCATTCGATCAAGTCGATGATCCTGACCGGCGCCGGCGACAAGGCCTTCGCCTCGGGCACCGACATCTCCCAGTTCCGCGCTTTCAAGACCTCGCAGGACGCGCTGGACTATGAATCGCGGATCGACCGCGTGCTGGGCGCGCTGGAGCAGGTGAGGGTGCCGGTGATCGCGGCTATCGCTGGCGCCTGCACCGGCGGCGGCGCCGGGATCGCCGCCTGCTGCGACATTCGTATCGGCACCAGCGCGGTGCGGATGGGCTTTCCGATCGCGCGCACGCTCGGCAACTGCCTGTCGATGTCGAATATCAGCCGCCTGACCGCCCTGATCGGCCCGGCGCGCACCAAGGATCTGATCTTCACTGCGCGGCTGGTCGAAGCGCCCGAAGCGCTGGCGCTGGGACTGCTCAACGAGGTGGTGCCGGACGTCGAGACCCTGCAGCGCCGCGCCACCGAGACCGCGCAACTGGTCGCCGGCCATGCGCCGATCACCCTGGAAGTGACCAAGGAAGCGGTGCGCCGGATCCGGCGGACGCTCAGCCGTGAGGAGGGCGAGGACCTCCTGCTGCGCGCCTATATGAGCGAGGATTTTCGCGAAGGCATGGAGGCCTTCCTCAACAAGCGCAAGCCGAACTGGAAGGGCAAGTAAGGCACTGACAAGCCTGGAGCGGTCGTGCTGACAAGTTCACCGGCGACGCGGACAAAGGAGTCCGCTGAATGTCCCCCGGGGACGAACCTTCTTGGCTCGTGAACACGAGTCGCGGTATATGTTCCGAGCACAGGAATCATAATCCTGGGGTCGGGGGTTCGAGTCCCTCTCTCGCTACCATTCGCCCCCCACCCATGAGGGGCGGCTTATCAGTTCGTGCAGGCGGCCCTTAACCTCCACGTCAAAGCCTTTCACGCCGGGGTTGGCCTGCACCACAACGCTATGAACCAGCCGCCGAAGGGGTTCGATCAACTCGGGGCGTTCGGCCGCCTTATCGTCTTCCAGCGCTTCCCGCATCAGTTCCACGTCGGCCAAATAGTTCTTGATCGCGGCCGGGTGGATTGTCACCGCCTTCTGATCGCTGTCCGCTGCGGCGAGTTGCTGAGCGACTGAACGCTTCTCGGCTTCCAGAGCTTGAATGCGCGGCGCGATGGTGTCAGCCGGTACGCCTTGGGCAATCGAATCGAGAAACCGTTCGATCTCGCGCTTGATCTCCCCGGCCCGGCGTTCAAGCTTGCTGCGGTCCCTGACCGCGCCACGGGCGAGGCGGCTGCGCTCCTCATTATATGCCTTCACGTAGACGGCGAGGTAGTCCGGCTGTTTCAGCACCTCCCGCAGCCCGTCCAGCACAGCAGCCTCAATCTTTCGGCGGTGGACCATCCGGCTATTCGTGCATGACCCGCTCTCGCGATAGGTCGAACACTGCACAGGCGGCTCGCCCCGGTGAAGACCCACAGAGCCCATCCCACCGCCGCAAGTCGGGCAGCGGAGCAACCCACGCAACATTCTCACGACACGCACGGGCGGCTTGGCGTTGACGCGCGTTCGGCGCTTCATTTGCACAGCTTCCCATGTCGGTTTGTCAACTATGCGAAGATGGGGCGTAGGCGCGCGTCTGTGCTTGGCCGGAAGATTGGGGCGCGACAACCGCTTGCCGGTCGACGGGTCTTTCACCATCGACACCTTGTTCCACACGATCTCTCCCGCATACAATGCGTTGAGCAGGATACCGTTGCCGCGCTGCGCACTACCGTGGATCGTTGATGCATTCCAGCGCAGGCCGTTCGGCGGTGCCCACCTTGTCGGCATTCAAATGCCCTGCGATGTCACGCGCCGTGTAGCCCTGCACAAACTCTTTGAAGATGCGACGCACGACCTCGGCTTGCTCTTCGACGATCTCAAGCTCTCCCGGCCGACCGAGCACAGGCTTATAGCCATACGCCTTACCGCCTGCATGTCTTCCAGATTGCACGACACCTTCAAGACCACGAATAGTGTGAAGTCGAAGGTTGTCGATATACATTTCGCCCATTAACGCGCGTAGCGACCCTTCGAGCTTGCTAACCTTTCCGGCGGCCGTGAGGATGGTGATGCCATGATGGTCGAGGCGTTTGCGCGCGTGGTGGTAGACCGCCGATTCACGTCGGCGCAACCAAAGACCCGAAAGTCGTGAAGAAGATGTTCAACGCCTTTCCTGATGCGGTTACTTCGATTGCCTGTGGCCCGAGCAAGCTCGTAAGGCTT
>JAQGJF010000195.1 GCA_028290765.1 Tardiphaga sp. | reverse complement strand
GCTGGAGCAGCTCAACGCCAAACTCGCGCAATTGAACGATCTGTTGTCGCTGGAAAAGCTCGGCAAGCTCAATCTTGACGATCAGCTCTCGCAGCTTCGCGCCGGCCTCGCCTCCGCGGAAGCCGAGCGCGACCGCGTCAAAGGTCTTTACGACGGCCTGGCCGGCGCGGGTAGCGACGCCGCCGGCCGCGCCACCGAACTCAACAAGGCGCTGGATTCCGAGAAGCAGTTGTCGGCGCGGGCGCTGGCCCAGGTCGAGGTGCTGAACCAGCAGATCAGCGCGCTGCGCCGCCAGCTTGCCGCGCTCGAAGAGGCGCTCGACGCCTCGGAGAAGCGCGACAAGGAATCCCAGGGCCGCATCGCCGATCTCGGCCAGCGGCTTAACGTAGCGCTGGCGCAGCGGGTGCAGGAACTGTCGCGCTACCGCTCAGAATTCTTCGGACGGCTGCGCGCCATCCTCGGCAACCGGCCCGATATCCGCATCGTCGGCGACCGTTTCGTGTTCCAGTCGGAAGTCTTCTTCGACACCGGCCAGGCGCTGCTGCTGCCCGAGGGTCGCGCCGAGCTCGACAAACTCGCCACCGCGCTGATCGATCTCGACAAGCAGATCCCGGGCGAAATCGCCTGGGTGCTGCGGGTCGACGGCCACACCGACGTGCGGCCGATCACCAACAGCCCGCTGTTCAAGTCCAACTGGGAATTGTCCTCAGCGCGCGCGATTTCCGTGGTGCAGTATCTGGTCTCGCTCGGCGTGCCGGCGCAGCGCCTGGTCGCCGCGGGCTTTGCCGAATTCCAGCCGCTCGACACCGCGGCCACCGAAGAGGCCTACAAGCGCAACCGCCGCATCGAACTGAAACTGACGGAACGCTGAGCGGCGCATGGGCGCATTTCAGCTTCGTCCCTACCGCGGCGACGACGAAGACGCCGCCATCGCGCTGTGGCTTGAGACCTGGACCAAGGCCTATCCTTCGATCGATTTCGCCGCCCGCGTCGCATGGTGGCGCGAACGCTGGCGAAATGAACTGGTGCCGCAGGCTTCCGTCATTGTCGCAGAACAAGCCGGCGCCTTGATCGGCTTCGTAACCATCGATTCAACCGGCTATCTCGACCAGCTTGTGGTCGACACGAAGCACTGGGGCTCGGAGCTCGGCAACGTGCTGATGTCCGAAGCCAGGCGGCTGTCGCCTGACGGCATCACGCTCAAGGTCAATGCCGACAACGTGCGGGCTATCCGGTTTTACGAGCGCAACGGGTTCGTGCATGCGGGCGAGGACGTCAATCCGACGTCGAAACGGCTGGTGTTGAAGATGGCGTGGACACCTTGAGACGTCATTGCAATAACGCCCCACGCGAAGGGCGTGGACGCGCCGGATAACGTCACTGTTCAGCCGTCGTGTGGCCTTTTGACCGCGAGCATTTCGAGAATCTTGTACTGCCGGAAGAACTTTCTGCTTGGCCGCGCCGGAAATCCAGCCCACCGTTCGCCGCGCGGGATATCACGGGTAACGCCGCTGGCGCCTGCGATTCTTGCGCCGTCTCCGATCGTCAGGTGAGGCCCGATTCCGGTTTGACCGCCTATCGCGACGAAATCTCCAAGCGTGGCGGATCCCGCAATGCCAACTTGTGCAGCGATCAGGCAATGTTTACCAACGATCACATTGTGCGCGATCTGGACGAGATTGTCGATTTTCGTGCCCTCGCCGATGGAAGTGTTTCGGGTCGATCCTCGATCGATGGTCGTGTTGGCGCCGATCTCTATATCGTCCTGAATAATGACGCCGCCGACCTGAGGAGCTTTTACGTGCCCGCGTGCACCCGGCACGAAGCCGAAACCATCCTGACCGATCGATACCCCCGGATGGACGATCACATTGTTGCCGATCGTCGCATGCGCCAGGACAGCGCCAGCGCCGATGGAACAGTTTCTGCCGATGCGGACATCGGGACCGACCACGACATTGGCTCCGATACAGGTAAAATCACCGATGTTGGATCGAGGACCAATCACCGCGCCGGGATCGATAATGACGTCTCGCCCAATGATCGCCGAACTGTGGACGGTCGCTTTCGTTGATATGCCCGTCGTTTCGAACACCGAGCTTGGGGCAGCTGCTCCGGGATAAAGCAGCGCGAGTACCTTCGAATAGACCAGATAGGGCTCTCGCGTCACAAATGAGAAGGTGTTCTCCGGAACGAAAGCGCTGAACCGCGGAGAGACCAGGCATGCGCCGGCATTGGTGGCTTTTAACGCGTCGAGATATTTGTGGTTGTCCATATAGCTGAGGTCGCCCGCGCATGCCGTTTCCAGCGCAGCGCCTGCTGAAATGGCAAAATCCTCCGACAAGAAATCCACCCCGGCGAGAGTTGCAATTTCGCTGGCTGCAATTGAGCGATCGGCGATGAAAAAGGGAACTTGACCGGGCATCTGAGGCTCCAAGCGCGAGATCCCGTTCACCGAGGTCAGAAGGATGACCCCTCGCGCTCCCGATACGGATGTACGACTACCACACGGCGTGATGGATTGCTAACGATCGGCAAGGGCGGGCCGACACGGACTTCATCCGCACCACTGCACCCCACCAGGGGAGAGGAAAGGAAGCGAGAAGCGCCTTACACCCCTTCGAACTGCAGCCGCGCGAGGCGCGCATAGAGGCCACCGGCGGCGACCAGCGAGGCGTGGGTGCCCTGTTCGACGATGCGCCCCTGGTCCATCACCAGGATGCGGTCGCAGGACAGTACGGTGGCCAGGCGATGGGCGATCACCAGCGTCGTGCGATGGCGCATCAGCTCTTCCAGCGCGGTCTGCACCAGTGTCTCGGATTCCGCGTCGAGCGACGAGGTCGCCTCGTCCAGCAGCAACAGCGGCGCGTCGCGCAGGATGGCGCGGGCGATAGCGATGCGCTGGCGCTGGCCGCCGGATAGCGTCACGCCGCGCTCGCCGAGTTGCGCCTCGAAGCCGCCCGGCAGGCGGCGGATGAATTCGGTGGCGTGCGCCAGGTCGGCCGCGCGTTCGACCTCGGCGTCGCTTGCGTCAGGCCGGCCGAACCGGATGTTCTCCCGCGCGGTCGCCGCGAATACCACCGAATCCTGCGGCACCAGCGCGATCCGTGCGCGCAGCTCGCGCGGGTCGGCGTCACGAATGGCAACACCGTCGAACGAGACCGCGCCGGAGGCCGGATCGTAGAACCGCAGCAGCAGATGAAACAGCGTGCTCTTGCCGGCGCCCGACGGACCGACGATGGCAACCTTCTCGCCCGATTTCACCGACAGCGACACGCCATCGACCGCCAGAACGTCGGGCCGCGACGGATAGGCGAAACTGATCTTGTCGAACACGACGTCGCCGCGCGCCGGCTGCGGCAGCGCGCGCGGCGCCGGCGGCGCCACGATCGCCGATTTTACATGCAGAATTTCGAACAGCCGCTCGGCGGCGCCCGATGCCGCCGATACTTCACCCCAGACTTCGCTGAGCTGGCCGAGACTCGACGCGGCGAACGCGGCGTACAGCACGAACTGGCCGAGCCGGCCAGGGCTGATGGAGCCGATCAGCACGTCATGGGATCCGACCCAGAGGATGATGACCACGCTGGTAAAGACGATGAAGATGATGATCGCGGTCAGCAGCGCCCGCGCGCGGGTGGAATTGCGCGCCGCCTCATAGGCCTGTTCGACTTCGCCGCCGAAGCGCGCATTGGCCAGCCGCTCATTGGTATAGGCCTGCACGGTCCGGATCGCGCCGATCAACTCGGCGGCGTAGGCCGACGCATCCGCCAGCGTATCCTGCGCGCCGCGCGACAACCGCCGCACCCAGCGGCCGAATGCCACCAGCGGGATGACGATCAGCGGGATCGCGGCCAGCACGAAGCCGGACAGCCGCGGACTGGTGATGACCATCATCGTGGTCGCGCCGGCAAACAGCATCAGATTGCGCAGCGCGATCGACACCGATGCGCCGACCGCCGACTTGATCTGGACCTTCCGCAGGTGACAGGTTCTTTGCCACAGGCGATCACCGGTGTACGCGCGAGTGCAGGGGCAGCACGAAACTTGCTCTCCGGCAAACTGCCCCTGGTCACCGGCCTGCGTATCGGTTTCGTCTCTATGAACGATATGATTCCAGTAAACAGACAGCATTTGTATGTATGTCGCAACTACTGAC
>JAQGJF010000100.1 GCA_028290765.1 Tardiphaga sp. | reverse complement strand
TCCGCGAGACCCACTCCTTGGTCAGGCCGAGCTGGTCGCCGAGGTGGCCATCGGTGCCGAAGGCCCGCTTCAGCTCGGGCTTGTCCGATTTCGCCATCTCATCGACGTTCTTCTGGGTGACGCCGAGTTCCTCGGCGTCGACCATCGCGAACAGCGTCCACTTCACGATGTCGAACCACTGGTCGTCGCCGTGGCGCACCATGGGGCCGAGCGGCTCCTTGGAAATGACTTCGGGCAGCACGCCGTGATCGGCGGGATTGGCGAGTTTCAGGCGCTCGGCGTAAAGCTGCGACACGTCGGAGGTGAAGACGTCGCAGCGGCCGGATTCGTAGGCCTTGACGGTTTCGTCGGCGGTGCCGAACGCGATCACCTCGTACTTCATATTGTTGCCCTTGAAGTAATCGGCGAGATTCTGTTCGGTGGTGGTCCCGGTCTGCACGCAGACCGAGGCGCTGTTCAGTTCCAGCGCGGAATTGACCTTGAGGGATTTTTTCACCAGAAAACCCTGGCCGTCATAATAGGTCACGCCGGTGAAGTTGGCGCCGAGCGAGGTATCGCGGGAAAGCGTCCAGGTCGAATTGCGCGACAGGACATCGATTTCGCCGGACTGCAGCGCCGTGAAGCGATCCTTGGCCGACAACGGCACGAATTTGACCTTGGTCGGATCGTTGAAAATGGCGGCGGCGACCGCGCGGCAGACGTCGACGTCGAGCCCGGTCCAGTTGCCCTTGTCGTCCGGAGACGAGAAGCCCGGCAGGCCCTGGCTCACGCCGCACGCCAGCATGCCCCGGTCCTTGACCGTCTTGAGGGTTTGCGCGTCAGCCGCCTGGGTCGAAAAACCAGCGGCCAGAGCAAGAGTGAAAACCAGCGATACGCGTTTCATGACAAAGCCTTTCAAGAATAACCAGGGCGCTTGCGATCTCGTTGCACAGGCGGAGAAAGGCCGACCGGGCGAACCCTGCCCTCCAACCCTTGCCTCCACGAATGCACGTTCGATGCCAAATGGCATGACCGGCGTCGGAATGGCAATGGATCGAAATTCGCGGCAAGCCCCTCAACGTGCGCGACGAAACAACCGGCCGACATCACAGAACGGTTGGAGAGCCGGGTCAAGGGGTTGACGTGTGTCTTCTGTGTCCTGCTATTAAGAAATGCAGCCCGACCCCCCGCCAACCGGCGCGCTTGCGGGGTTCGTCGAGGCTGCGGCAAAACGTCTTTTTGGTCGGCGGCATCAGCATGAACTTCCCGGACGATGGTGGACAATCGAAGCCGCTCGAGGCGGAAACCGCGCTGGTCACCTCCGGCCGCGATACCAGGGCGCAGAAGGGGTTCGTCAACCCGCCGGTGGTGCACGGTTCGACGGTGCTCTATCCGACCGCCGAGGATCTGCACGCCCATCGCGGCGAGTTCCAATATGGCCGCCACGGCACCCCGACCACCAAGGCGCTCCAGGAAGCCCTGATGGCGCTCGAAGGACCTGCCTGCGCCGGCGTCGGCCTGGCGCCGTCCGGGCTGGCGGCGATCTCGACCGCCTTGCTGGCGGTGCTGAAGGCCGGCGACCACCTGCTGGTCTGCGACAACGCCTACCGCCCGACCCGGAACTTCTGCAACGGAATGCTGGCCCGCTACGGCGTCGAAACCACCTATTTCGATCCCTTGATCGGCGCCGATATTGCCCAACATTTCCGGCCCAATACCGCCGCGGTGCTGGTGGAAGCGCCCGGCTCGCAATCCTTCGAGATGCCCGATATTCCGGCCATCGCCGCTGCAGCACATGCGCGCGGCGCTTTGGTCATCGACGACAACACCTGGGCGACGCCGTTATTCCACCGCTCATTGGAGCAAGGCGTCGATATCAGCCTGCAGGCCGCGACCAAATATATCGGTGGACATTCCGACATCATGTTCGGAACCATTTCGGCCAATACGAAGGCGTGGCCGCTGATCGCCGAAGGGATCAGGCTGCTCGGCGTCTGCGCCGGACCGGACGACGTGTTCCTGGCGCTGCGCGGATTGCGGACGCTTGCGGTACGGCTCGCGCAGCACCAGCAATCGGCGCTTGAGATGGCGCGCTGGCTTTCGACGCGACCGGAAGTGACCAAGGTCCTGCATCCCGCGCTGGAAAGCCATCCGGGCCACGCGATCTGGAAACGAGACTTTACGGGCGCATCCGGCCTGTTCAGCATCGTGCTGAAACCGGCGCCGCAGAAAGCCGTCGACGCGCTGCTCGACGCCGTCAAACTGTTCGGCATGGGTTATTCATGGGGCGGCTTCGAGAGCCTGGTGATTCCGTTCGACTGCTCGGCCTATCGCACCGCCACCAATTGGGCGCCGGGCGGGCCGACCCTGCGGCTCCATATCGGGCTGGAGAGCGTCGACGACCTCAAGGCCGATCTCGCTCGCGGGTTTGACGCCTTCAACGCGGCGTAGCTTTCGATCTTGTAGGATGGGTTGAGCGCAGCGAAACCCATCGCGACATCGCATGTGGTTGATGGGTTTCGCTGCGCTCAACCCATCCTACGATCCATCGCACCGGCACCAGTTGTCGCGCGATCGCATCCCAGTTCCGCGCCGACGTGCCAATAAAACCGTTGATCCGCATCGGTTTAGGGGTAGCCTGACCCTTCGAGTCAATTTTCAGGGCGGATCATATGGGAAGCATCGTCCTTCTCGACCTGATGGGCGGCGTCGCGCTGCTGCTGTGGGGCCTGCACATGGTC
>JAQGJF010000031.1 GCA_028290765.1 Tardiphaga sp. | reverse complement strand
CGATCGCGCGGCGCTCTTGTCGTTCGGTCGATTTCAGGACAAGGCAGCAAGGATCTGGCGCCGCAGGTAGGCTTCCATCTAAGAGACGAACTGCTGAGTTCAGATCATCGCGGCGTTGATCGCTGTTCTCCCTCCCGAAGGCCGCAACGAAATCGCAACGAATTGGGTGAAACGACCGTGAACAAAACGTGACGGAAACACCTGGCGCAGCAAGAAAAATCAACAACTTAGAAAATATTCACTGCGTTCGCGACGCAGGAGGTAACCACTTCAGGCGGCCACGATCAGCGAGTGTCGGTATCGGTGGTTGCGAGTCCGGGATTTGAACCTACGACGTTTTTGGTCCGTACGATCGCAAGTACCGCCGCGTTCAGCTTTTCATACGACATGGCGACCGAAACTACGATCGCAGTATTGCGGGCCTAGGCACTGGCAAAGCGCAGCGCTACTTTGCTTCTGACTTTAATCGGCTTTCCAGTCGCTTGTTCGACGCTGGCGGGCTCGCTGCGGTCGAGTCGTAGTTGTGGCGCGTCTAGCACCGCGGTACTGCACGCGGTCAGCCGGTACAGCAATGCAGTACTGGATCGAGAAAAAATTGACGAAGGCGAATTACATGAAGCGGCCAGTATTGTTTCAACCGTTTGAAAAGAAAGGAAAACGCGCTAGTCCTATCGAACGGATCAATTGCCGGCCCAAAAATCGCTTGGACGGACTCAAGCTACAAAGATAAATGAAAACAAGATGTTAGATAGACGCTTTTCTGTGGCCCCCTTGATGGACTGGACCGACCGGCATTGCCGGGTGTTTCACCGCCTGATGACGCGGCGGGCGCGGCTTTACAGCGAGATGCTGACCACCGGCGCCATCATCCATGGTGATCAACAGCGCCTGCTCGGCTTCGATGCAAGCGAGCACCCGGTCGCGTTGCAGCTTGGCGGCTCGAACCCGCAGGATCTCGCGACCTGCGCCCGCATTGGTGAGGATTTTGGTTATGACGAGGTCAATCTCAATGTCGGCTGCCCATCGGATCGGGTGAAGGATGGCCGCTTCGGCGCCTGCCTGATGGCGGAGCCGGAGCTGGTCGCGGAAGGCGTTGGTGCCATGAAGCACGCCGCGAAAATTCCGGTGACCGTCAAGTGCCGCATCGGCATCGACGACCAGGACCCGGAGATCGCGCTCGACACGCTGGCGCGGGCCGTCGTTGCGGCAGGTGCGGATGCCTTGATTGTGCACGCCCGCAAGGCGTGGCTTAATGGACTGTCACCGAAGGAAAACCGCGACATTCCGCCGCTCGACTACGAGCGGGTCTATCGGTTGAAAGCCGCGATTCCGAACGTGCCTGTGATCATCAATGGCGGCATCACCAGCATCGCGCAGGCGAGGGCACATCTCTCCCATGTCGACGGCGTCATGCTCGGGCGCGCCGCCTATCAGGAGCCGTGGCGCCTGCTGGAGGTCGATTCCGCATTGTTCGGCGAGCCGGCGCCGCACGGGACGATGAAGCACGTGTTCGAGGCGATGATGCCGTATATCGAGGATCAGCTGGCACGCGGCACCAGGCTGCATTCTATCACGCGCCATTTCGTCGGCGCGTTCCATGGCGTGCCCGGCGCGCGGGCGTTCCGGCGCCATCTCGCCGAGAACGGCGTCAAGGCGGGCGCCGGCGTGAATGTCTTGCGGGACGCGATCGCGCTCGTCGGCGACCAGGCCGTGGCAGCGGCGGCTGCCTGACCGCCATCCTCATCCGTTTGATTTAACACCGAAAGCCTCACGTTTTTACTCGTCTCTCGAGTGGGCGAGGTTCGCATTAATTCACATATCCGTATTCAAAATATCCGTAGACGGATATATCTATCGCGGGTAATATACTGCGATGTCGCCCAAGCCCCGCTTCAATCCGTTGGCGCTCGCCGTTCTGGCGTTGGTCTTCGAACGGCCGATGCACCCCTATGAAATGGCGGCGACGCTGAAGCACCGCCAGAAGCACGAAAGCATCAAGCTGCGCTACGGCACGCTCTACACGGTGATCGACCTTTTGGCGTCGCGTGGTCTCATCCGGCCGAAGGAAACCTCCCGCGATGGCAAGCGGCCGGAGCGCACCATCTATGCGCTGGCGCCGGCCGGGCGCGATCTGTTGCGCGAGTGGATGGCCGAACTTCTCGCCCAGCCGGCGAAGGAGTTTCCGCAGTTCGAGGCCGCGTTGTGCCTGTTGCCGATCTTGCCGCCCGACGAAGCGGTTTTGTTGTTGCGCGATCGCACGATCCGGCTCACCGGCACCATTGCGCAGAAGGAAGCGGAGCTGGCACGGGTTTCCGCAATGACGCTGGCGGAGGTCAAGCAGCCGGAGCAGGAACTGCCTGCGCCGCTTTTAGGCCAGAAATTTCCCGCAATCTTCGCCGTCGAAAGTCAATACCGTTTGGCGTTATTGAAAGCCGAGCTCGATTTCATCGACGATCTGGTCCGCAACATCACCGAACAGGGCTGGGGTCCGGTCGAACTTTGGCGCGACATGCAGGCCTGTTGCGAGCGTGAATATCAGCGCGAGAACGAAGCAGCCCCGCACGACGTCGTTGCGCGGGCCGCCGGCGCGGAGGCGTGGAAGGGGCAACGATGACCGAGGACAAGGCCAAATTGCTGCGATCGTTGACGATCGATCGCAGCGTCGGCGGGCCGGAGCGGCCTGCCGGTCGGCGCCGCTGGCTGCCGATCGCGATGGTCGTGGCCGTCTGCGCGGTGGCGTTCGCGGCATTTGCTCTGTCCGAATTCCGGACACCGAATCAACCGAAGACCGCATCCCAGCCCGCCGCGGAACCGCAGGTCACGCAACCGCTGCGCCAAAAGGACGCTGCGAACAATGGCGAGTTGGGCAATCTTGCCGCCTCCGGTTATGTGGTGGCGCGCCGCAAGGCGACGGTGGCTGCCGAGATCACCGGCAAGGTGGTGGAAATCTTCATCGAGGAAGGCATGACGGTGACCGAAGGGCAGATCGTCGCGAAACTCGACAGCGTGCTGGCGGAAAAGGATTTTGAGCTGGCGCAGTCGCGCGTCGAGGCGGCGGATGCCGCGATCGCCGCGATCACGGCCGACCTCGAGGACGCCACAAGGATCATGTCGCGGGTGCAGACGTTGTCGCAGAAGAATTTCGCCACCGACGCCGATCTGACCAAGGCGCAAGCCCGGGTCGGCGTGCTCTCGGCGCAATTGCGCCAGGCAAAATCGCAGTTCGCGACCGCCGGGATCGACGCCAGGCGCAGCGGGTCGTTGCTGGAAAAACACCAGATCCGCGCGCCGTTCGCCGGTGTCGTCGTCGAGCGCAGCGCGCAGCCCGGCGAGATGATTTCACCGATGTCGGTCGGCGGCTTCACCCGGACCGGCATCTGTACCGTCGTCGACATGGATTCGATCGAGATCGAGGTCGACGTCAACGAGGCCTTCATCGGCCGCGTCGTTGCAGGCGGCGCCGTCAACGCGGTGCTTGACGCCTATCCGGACTGGACCATCCCGGCCTCCGTCATCGCGATCGTACCGACCGCCAATCGCGAAAAGGCCACGGTGAAGGTCCGCATCCGCTTTACGCAAAAGGACCCGCGTATTCTGCCGGACATGGCGGTGAAGGTGACGTTTCTGCGTGACGCCAAGGCCGGCGGCGCGGCGGCGACCGAGGCCACCGCGGCAAACTAGATCCGATCGAAATTTCGAGGGGAGAGAACAGTGACAGTGGAAAATCCAATGGTCCGCCTCGCCGGCGTCGGCAAGCGCTTCACCAAGGGCAAGGAAACGATTTCGATCTTCGATCATCTCGATCTTGCGATTCCCGAGGGCGATTTCGTCGCCGTGATGGGCCCCTCCGGCTCGGGCAAGACCACGCTGCTCAATCTGCTTGGCGGCATCGATCGCGTCGACGAGGGAGAACTCGCCGTCGCCGGCAAGCGTATCGATGGTCTGTCGGAAGGCCAGCTGGCAGCCTGGCGTGCCGCCAATATCGGCTTCATCTTCCAGTTCTACAATTTGATGCCGATGCTGACGGCGGCGCAGAATGTCGAACTGCCGCTGCTGCTCACCAAGCTGCGACGCAAGGAGCGCGCCGAGCGTGTCCACACCGCGCTGTCCGTGGTCGGCCTGGCCGATCGCGTCAAGCACCATCCGCGCGAAATGTCGGGCGGCCAGCAGCAGCGCGTCGCCATCGCGCGCGCCATCGTGTCGGATCCGAACCTGTTGCTGTGCGATGAGCCGACCGGTGACCTCGACCGTCATTCCGCCGACGAGATTCTGTCGATCCTGCAACTGCTCAACAAAGATCTCGGCAAGACCATCGTGATGGTGACGCATGATCCGGCGGCCGCGCGCTATGCCAAGCGGATCCTGCATCTCGACAAGGGCCAATTCGTGGAACGGGAGTTGGCCGCGTGAACGACTTCGACCTGGTGCGGAAAAACCTGTTTCGCCGCAAATTGCGCGCGATCCTGATGATCGTATCGATACTGGTCGCGTTCATGATCTTCGGCGTGCTCGCCGGATTCTATCGCGCCTTCTCCGCGGGCGAAGACCGCGCCGCCGCCGATCGTTTGATCACGGTCAACAAGATCAACTTCACCCAGCCGTTGCCGATCGCCTATTTCAACCGCGTACGCGCGGTGGATGGGGTGCGGCAGGTCACCCACGCCAACTGGTTCGGCGGTTACTATCAGGACCCGAAGAATTTCCTGATGTCGCTGGCGGTCGAGCCGGTCACCTATTTCGACGTTTACCGCAACGAGTTCGACATTCCACCCGCGCAGCTCAAGGCTTTCATTCAGGATCGCGGCAGCGCCGTTATTGGCGAAACGTTGGCGAACAAATGGGGCTGGAAGGTTGGCGATCGCGTGCCGGTTGCGAGCAACATCTTCAGCCAGCGCAGCGGCGGGCATACCTGGGATTTCACCATCGCCGGCATCGTCAAAGGCAAGGCGGAGCATGTCGACACCAACTTCATGCTGTTCCAGTACGCCTATTTCGACGAGACCCGTTCGTTCGGCAAGGACACCATCGGCTGGCTGATCCTGCAGACCAACAGCCCCGAGAACAACGATCGGGTCGTGAAAACCATCGATTCGATGTTCGCCAATTCGACCGCCGAGACCTCGACCGATACCGAAAAGGCTTTCGGCAAGGCATTCGCGGCGCAGTTCGGCAATATTGCGCTGATCGTGTTTCTGGTCGTCGGCGCCGCTTTCGTCACCATCCTGATGATCGTCGGCAACACCATGGCGCTCTCGATCCGCGAACGCACAAGAGAGATCGGCGTGCTGAAGACGCTCGGGTTCTCCGGCGCGCGGATTCTGCGCATGGTGCTCGGCGAATCGGTACTGCTGGCGTTGCTTGGCGGTCTGCCGGGTCTGGCGGCCGCTGCCCTGATCACGATGGCGCTGCGATCCAGCGTTGCCAATATTGCGCCGGCGTTCGCCGTTTCGCCGCAGATTGCCCTGGAAGGTATCGCGCTGATGCTCGCGCTCGGCTTCATCACCGGGATCATTCCGGCTCTCAATGCCATGCGGCTGAAAATCGCCACCGCGCTCGGACGAGGATAGGATCATGCGTTCGCTCTGGCTTCAGGTGGTTGCGGTCACCTCCATCAATCTCAAGAGCATTGCGCAGCGGCGCTGGCTGTCGCTGTCGACGATCGTCGCGATCGCGCTGGTCGTGATTGTGCTGCTCGCCTTCCTCGCCATGGCCAACGGGTTTCAGCGCACCATCGCGGGGGCAGGCGCCGACGATATCGCCATCGTGCTGCGTGCCGGTTCGCAGGCAGAGATCAACAGTACCGTGACCCGCGATCAGGTTCGCCTGATCGACGACGGGCCGGGTATCGCGCGCGGCAGCGACGGCAAGCCGCTGACCTCGCCCGAACTCTATCTGGTGGTCGACGGCCTCAAGCGCTCCACCAGAACCAAGGCCAACCTGCCGCTGCGCGGTATCGGCGAGCAGGGCGTCACCCTGCGCAAGGGCATCGCCATC
>JAQGJF010000010.1 GCA_028290765.1 Tardiphaga sp. | reverse complement strand
CGGCCTCGACGACAACATGCTCTTCGCTCATGAGCAGGATGCGGCCATCCCAGCGGAAGCGCTCGCCGAGCGGCTTGTCCGGGGAGATCGCCTTGCACCCGGCGTCGAGCGTCGCGGTGCCTTCGTGAACCGAGATGACGGTGGCGGCGACGAACGCCGCCGGCCGCCATCCGAGATCGGCCAGTTCGAGATCGTGCTGCGCGCTTGAAAACGTCCAGCTGCCCGGAGAGACAAAACGCGCGACGTCATGGGGCCAGAGATTGAACGTATAGCTGCCGCCGGCGATGATGTCGGTCGGGATGCCTTCGCGCTGCAGTGTCCGGCGCAAGGCATCGACCTTTTCGGCGAGCGCCGACACCTGTTGCTGGCGCGCCGCGCGGTCTCCCTTGATGTGGCCATCATAGACATGAAATCCGGACAATCGCCCGAGGCGGTGCGCGCCCCGCGCCAGTTTTTCGGCAACGTCGGAGATCGGCGCGCCGGTGCGGCCCATGCCGGGATCGAGGTCGATCCGCAGGTCGATGTTCGCCGGCGCCTGCTCCAACGCGGCGCGCCAGACTTCCAGGCCGCGTTCGGAATCGACCAGGCCGGTCAGCTGTGCCTCCGGGACATCGCGCGCGCAGGCGATGAAGCGGCGAATGTTGGCCGGATTGGCGGTCGGATAGGCCCAGATCACGTTCCGGGCGCCCGCCGCCAGGCACATCTCCACTTCGACGGGGGTCGCGCATTTAAACGCCGTCACGCCCTGCGCGATCAGGAGCTCGACAATCCATGGGGCGCGATGGGTCTTGACGTGCGGCATCAGCCGATCGATGCCGCCACAGGCGGCCGCGGTCTGCTGCAGATTGTGCAACACGCCGGGTTCCGAGATGACGAAACAAGGCGTCGCCAACGGCTCGTTCGGCAACGGGCCGAACTCCGCGGCGGAATCCGTTCTCTCCTGGCCTGCTATCATCGGCATCGCGACGTTTCCTTCCATGGTCATGCGGCCGCGGCGCGGGCGCGCCGCGATTCGCTGATGCCCAATACGGCATCGATGTTCTCGCCGAGAATTCCCGCCTTTTCGCGCGCGTTCAGGAATGAACAGTGGCGGCGCACGTAATCGACGCTCTGGAGGTAGGTGCAGAAGCGCTCGACATTGGGCATGTCGGAGCCCCAGACCAGCTTGTCGGCGCCGAATTGATCGCGCATGCCCTGGATGAGGCGTTGGGCTTCGGGGTACGGATACTCCCAGACGCCGCCCCAGGTGATCGGGAACATCACCTCGATCCACATGTTTGGGTGGCGGTAGACCCGCAGCACCTCATCGGGGAATTGCCAGCTGCCCGACTTGCCGAAGAAGCCGACCGGCGGGCCCATCACGAGGATCCAGCGAATGTTTTTGTAGCGGTCCATCAGGCCCGACAGGCGCACCATGCTGCGGACATAGCTCGCCTGGTTGTAGTCGGGGATCGCGGTTGCCTCGAAAAACACCGGCAGCCGCGCCGCGTCGACCTTGGACCAGAACGCGTCCATCTTCGGATCGTCGAAAGCAATATCGAAGCCATAGCGCGCATAGGCGTCCAGGGCGAAGTAGACCGCCTTGAGCCCGAGCTCGCGGTGCGCCCGGTCAAATTCCTTCAAATTTTCCGGCGTATAGGCACGGGGCTCATCGACATTGAGCATCGCCGTGAACTTGTCCGGGTATTGGCTCTGCGCGAACGCATTGTAATTGTTCATCGCGCCATAGCCCCAGCCGGTCTGGAGCACGGTATGGTCGACATTGGCGTAGGTCATCTGCGCCAGCATCAGTTCCGGCGGCGCCACAATCTGCTGCATGCCGACCGGCATGTATTGGGAATGATAGTCCTCGCCGTCGATCGTGAAGTCGAGGCGGCCATAATTGCCGACGCGAAAATCGACGTCCTTCAACCCGGCCCACGAATTGTCGCTGTCCTTGAACAGAACGGCGCCCGAGACTTCCTTGCCATCCCTGGCACGGAACACCTTGGCGGCGGTGCGGGTCTGCACCTTCTGGATATATTTGCGATGAATCTCGCCGGAGGGATGACCGCAGGGATCGGCCCAATGTTGAAAGATGTGCGCGTGGCAGTCGATGATCATGACCGGCTTGAGCTCTCACGTTGGATGCGCGGGCCGAGGCCCGCTCGAACTTGGACGAGGTGGCGGCATTGGCCTTCCTGTCACAACATCAGGCGTTCTGATTGTGCTGGCAAGTCCGCGTATCGCCTCGGTGGCAGCGCCCATGCAATGGGCCAGGCTGCCTAAGCCGGAGGCTTCGCTGCGCGCTGGTTGAATTCGGCACCCCTGATGGCCGCTTAAGCCGCTATCCGGAGCGGCTTTTTTCAATTTGCGGAATCCAACGCTCGCCCTGAAAGGCAGCCTGGAAATGCGGCAAACGCTCTCCGATCGCAGCCCGCGATCAAGAATAATTCTTTGAACCATAGATGGATTTTATAGGACGATGGATCGAAGCTTTGCGGGCGCGCGGTCGGTCATCCGCCATTT
>JAQGJF010001136.1 GCA_028290765.1 Tardiphaga sp. | reverse complement strand
TCACGCCGTTCAACTATCCGATCACGCTTCTGGTTTTCAAGCTCGGCGCGGCGTTGATCGCCGGTTGCACCGTGGTCGCCAAGCCGGCCGACGACACCCCGCTGTCGACGCTGATGCTCGCCGCTCTGTTTGGCGAGGCCGGGTTTCCGGCCGGCTGCTTCAACGTCGTGACCGGCCGGGGCCGTGCCATCGGCATGGCGATGGTCGAGCACCCGTTGCCGCGCAAGATCGCGTTTACCGGGGGCACCGCGGCCGGCAAGGCGATCGCGGCGGCTGCCGCCGGCACCATGAAGCGCGTCACCCTGGAGCTCGGCGGCCAATGCCCGTCGATCGTTTGCGCCGACGCCGACCTCGAAATGGCGGCCGGCGCCATCCCAAAACACGCTTTCGCTAATTCCGGGCAATTCTGTTACCGCGTCAATCGTGTCTATGTGGAGCGAGGGGTCTACCAGGCGTTTCTTGAACTGCTGTTGAGGAAGGTTTCGAAACTCGACGTCGGCGACGGCCTGACGTCATCCTGCGCACTCGGACCGCTGGTCAATGAGAGGGTTTTCCGCAACAGCGAGATTCAGGTCGCCGATGCGCGGACCAAGGGCGCGCGAATCCTGACCGGAGGTGAGCGCCTGACCGGCGGCTGTTACGATGCAGGGTGGTTCTTTCCGCCAACGCATGATCGCCGATGCCGATCATGCGATGCTGGTCATGACCGAAGAAACCTTCGGACCGGTGCTCGGCATCATGCCGTTCGACGATCGCCACGAGGCCCTGCGGTTGGCCAACGACACGCGCTATGGGCTCGCCGGCTTCGTGTTCTCGCGCGATCTCGCTGTTGCGTTGACCATGGCCGAGCGGATCGAGGCCGGCTCGGTCTGGGTCAACAACATTCATCGCTCCAGCCAGCATGCGCCGTTCGGCGGCATGAAACAAAGCGGCATCGGCCGCGAGAAGGGGCGTTACGGCGTCGAAGCCTATCTGGAATACAAGACGATCTATCTGGCCTATCAGGAGAACCTGTCGTGACCGGCTTTCTGGTTCCCCGCGACGTTCCGGTCTGGCTGGCGGCACGGCCCTGGCTCGATGTCCGCTCCAATGACGAGCACACGCTGATTTCCTATCGGCTCGGCCAGTCGTTGCTGAAACTTCATCCCGGCGCGGAGGCGGCGGTGGTGCTGCCGGCGATCCTGCTGCACGACGTCGGCTGGAAGATGTTTCCGCCGGATAAACTGGCGCAGGCGGTTGGTCCCAACGCCAGATATCCCGAACTGCAGCGCGAACACGAGATCGAAGGCGCACGTATCGCCCGGGCAGAACTCGAGCGTCTCGCCATTCCGGGCGTCGATATCGCGCGCGTTGTTGAGATCATCGACGGCCACGATACGCGAAAGCACGCGCTGTCGCTCGAAGATGGCTTGATGAAGGACGCCGACAAGCTGTGGCGCTTCACCACGCATGGTGTTGTCACCATCGGCGGCTGGTTCGGCAGCGCACCGGGAGACACGCTGGCGATGCTGGAAGATTTTGTCCTGCCGTCATTCCTCACCGATGCCGGGAGAGCGATGGCCGAGGCGCTGCTGGCCGAAGGGGTCGCATCGGCCGGCATGGACGACCTGATGAGACTGGAGAAGACCGATGCGTGACTTCGGGCTGGACGGAAAACGCGTCGTCGTCACCGGCGCCGCCGGCGGGCTTGGCCGCGCCTTCGCCGAAGCCTTCGCCACGGTCGGTGCCGTCGTTGTCGTCTGTGACATCAATCTCGCCGGCGCCGAAGAAACCGCGCAACTGATCCGGGAGGAGGGCGGCAAGGCCAGGGCGCTCTGCGTCGACGTGACCAGCAGAGTATCCACGGAATCGCTCGCGCGCAGCGCCCGGGACGGGGTCGGCGGCGCGGATATTCTGGTGAACAACGCCGCGGTGTATGCCGGCCTGCAGCGCCGGGGTTTTGAGGACATTCCCGATGATGAATGGGACAGGGTGATGGATGTCAACGTCAAGGGCACCTGGTTGACGACGCGGGCGTTCGCGCCCCTGCTTCGACAGGCTGGCGGCGGCGCGGTCGTCAACGTCTCCTCGGCGACGGTGATGAGCGGATCGCCGCACTGGCTCCATTACGTGTCCTCGAAGGGCGCGATCATCGCCATGACCCGGGCGCTGGCCCGCGAGCTCGGCGACGACCGCATCACCGTCAACGCCATTGCGCCCGGCTTCGCCCTGACGGAGGCAAGCCTCGGGCTGATGGAGAATGCCGCCGAATACGGCGTCACGCGCGGCGCCCTGAAGCGTGCCGCGGTGCCCGACGACATGGTCGGCGCCGCGCTTTTCCTGGCCTCTCCTCTGGCGTCCTTCATCACCGGCCAGACGCTGATCGTCGATGGCGGCCGTCAGTTCCTCTGATTGCGAGGTCAAAATCATGCCGACCATCATCTTTGTCGAACCCGACGGCAATCGCCGTGCGGTGATCGCCAAGAGTGGCGAGAGCGCCATGCAGGCCGCGACGCGCAACGGCATCGTCGGCATCATCGGCGAATGCGGCGGTTCCTGCATGTGCGCGACCTGCCATTGCTATGTCGATGCCGGCTCAGCCTCGCTTCTCGAACCGGCGGCCGACATCGAACGCGAAACGCTCGAATTCGTCGCTCGCCACGCTCGCGCCGACAGCCGCCTGGCATGCCAGATCATGCTCACCGACAGCCATGACGGTCTTGTTCTCCAAGTTGTTGGCGCGTAGGGGGAAATGCGCTCTTATTGCGGCGCATCAACATTGTGAAACTAATTTTATTCTGTCGATTGCCGGCGCAATCGCGAAGATATCGATCGCCTGAATCCGGATGATACGAAAAATCTGCGAGCTTTTAATAAATCTGGCAGCGCATAGTGCGATCGTTGCCGGAATGCAGCTCTGCAAATCCTGACGCTTGCAACGATGTAAAGTTGCTGGGTAGTATCTCGATCGAGACATCTTTGCACTCCCGTGACATCAGCCCGCCACATGTCTCATAAAAACTGACGGAGAACAGTCGTTCTGACGTCGTCATAAGCGGTGAATGAAGCCGGAGGGAGATATGCCGACATCGACCAAGAATTTTCGTACTGCCTGACGCGATGAAAGCGGCGGTCTGAAACGATGACGGATGGAAGCGGAACCACTCCTGATTCCGGCGGTAGCGCAAGCGCCGCGGCGGAGTTGCCGGTTTGCCTCGCGCGGCGCGGATTTCTTTTCACGGCCCTGGTAACCGGCATCGGCGTGACGGTGAGTACGCCCGTTGGCGCGGGGGACGACGCACCCGGCAGTGACGAGCGGCCGCAACAGGCCGATCTGCTGGTGTTCGCGGAAGGAGAGCACCAAGGCCAGAGCATCAAACCCGATGATCTGCCACTTGGCGGGCCGCCGGCGCGGGCCTGGCCGATGGATCCCGAAACCAAGGTGGTTCGCAAGGGATCGCGTTTGAATGAACTGCTGGTGGTGCGGTTGAATCCGGCCGAGCTTGATGACGACACGCGCCAGCGCGCCGCGGATGGGATCGTTGCCTATTCGGCGATCTGTTCGCATGCCGGCTGCCCGGTCACCGCCTGGGTGAAAGGGGCTCAGGGCGACAAGGATGTCCTCAAATGTGTCTGCCATAATTCCGAATATGATCCCCGGCAAAGCGGTCAGGTCGTGTTCGGCCCGGCACCGCGCCGTCTGGCCGCGCTTCCGCTGGCGGCGGCGGATGGTTCAATCGCCGTGGCGGCAAAATTTGTCGGGAAGGTAGGCGCGCAAGCCGGCTGATCGCGTATCCGATGCGCTGCCGACGCTGGAAACCTACCGCAAAGAATAAGACCGAACACATAACATCGAACACATAAGACCGAACACTACGACAAGGAAAATCCTGGAAGAGCAAACACAAACCAAAAACAGGGAGGTAGCGTCGATGACAACGAAGCAGTGGCTATTGTCGAGTGTGGTCGCATCCATATGCCTGATTCCGATTGCGGCCGGCGCCGGCACGATCGAGAAGTACAGCCTTGTCACTCCCGAACGTCTCAAAAATCCGGAACCCGGCAACTGGATGCTTTATCGCCGGACCTATGACGGCCAGGGCTACAGCCCGCTCGACCAGATCAACACTTCGAACGTC
>JAQGJF010001103.1 GCA_028290765.1 Tardiphaga sp. | reverse complement strand
TCGCTGCCGCCGAACCATGGCAGGATCAGCGTCGTTGCCAGGGCCGCCAGCGCTGGTACTGCGATGGCGAAGGCCCACACCTTGCGCAGCAATTGCTGCCGCCGCAGCATGATCAGATCGCCGGTCGTCACCACGACCGCGAGGCCGGACATCAGAAGCGCGATGCCGGCCCCGCCGACGATGCGATCGAAACCATACAGCGCTGCGAAAAAGCTGCCCAGCAGCCCCGGCGCCAGGGCAAAGAAATAAACGTAATGCCGCGCCATCGGATCGACCGGCGGACGAAAGATGATCGGCGCGTCCTCCGGCTTGCGGGCCAGGCGGCCCCAGTTCAACACCGTCAAGACCACGATGCCGGTCATCGCCAGCAGCAGGCCGCCCAGCAATTCACCCCAGCGCAAAGCCTTGCCGCCGACATCGTCGATCGCGGGCAGCGGCGGCAACACGCTGGCATCGGCGCGGATCAGCCAGATGAGATAGGGCAACGCCAGCACGGCCACGACCAGCAACGCAAACAGCGGGTCGAACGATGTCAAGGTGCGCCGGCCTCGCGCGGTGGCGAGCGCAAACCCTACCGGCAGCAGCAGCAGCCAGAGCGCGACAGGGGTGGTGAGCAGCAAGAGGCCGGCCTCGATCGACAGCGCGAACCAGGCGTTGCGCCGGCCCTGCCCGATCACCTGCCAGGAATGCCACAGCAGCATCGCCCATAGCGGCCGCGCCAGCACCAATGGCCCGAACTCGACGCCCGGCGAGCTGAAGGCCGTGACCGTCGCCGTGAGCAGGATCGCGATCACCGCCTGTTGGCCGCCGACGATGGCCCGCGCCAGCAAATAGAGCGCCTGGAAGGTCGCAATGAAGCAGAGCTGCGCCAGCAGATAGACGCCGAAGATGTGATTGCCCGCCATGCGGAAGGCGATGTCGGCCAGCCAGAACGCCAGCGGCGGACCGAGATAGGTCCCGACCTGATATTCCCGGCCATAGGCCAGTACGGTGGCCAGATCGTCCGGCGGTCCGCGATAGATCAACAGCGGCACGATCAGCCACAACGCCGCCTGAAACAGCACGACGATCCACAGCATCAGTCGCGGCCGGGCGCGGATCAATTCGACGATGAGGGAGGTAAAACGCATCAAACGCCTGGCGGAGGTCCTGTCCGAACCTGATAGAGCGCATGAGCCGATCAGGCAACCAACTTGGCCGGCGGCCCCGATCCGCTGACCTCGCCGTTGGCCTCGCGGTTCAGGCCGAGGCTTCGACGGTCAGCTGGGTTTCCACGCGAATCAGGTCGCCGGCCATGGTTCTGGCCTCGTGCTGCTCGCGGGCCGCGACGACCGGCGCAAAGAAACGGCGATGGTACACGGTCGGGCCCAGCCTTTTGAGCGCATCGAGATGCTCGGGAACGCCATAGCCTTTGTGGGAGTCGAAACCGTAGCCGGGGCAGTCCTGGGCCAGTTGGCACATCAGGCGGTCGCGCGAGACTTTTGCGATGATCGACGCGGCTGCGATCGACAGCACCAGGCCATCGCCACCGATCACGGCGTCGCATTCGCAAGGCACCTCGATCCGGTCGCGGCCGTCGACAAACACATGCCTTGGCATCTGCGGCAATGCATGCACCGCCCGCGCCAGCGCCCACAGCGATGCCCGCAGGATATTGTCCCGGTCGATCCGCGCCGGGGACGCGAAAGCCACCGCGAACGACGCCGTGGCGCAGATTTCCTCGAACAATTCCTCGCGCTTGTCGGCGGTCAGCCGCTTGGAATCGTCCATTCCCTTCGGAATACGCTTCGGATCGAGCACCACCGCCGCTGCCACCACCGGGCCGGCCAACGGGCCGCGCCCGGCCTCGTCGCAGCCGGCCACCGGCCAGACGCCGCGTTTGATCAGCGCGCGCTCGCGCCGAAAACTCGGCGGCGCGACCGCGATCACGCCATTGCGGGGCTTTGGGGAACCTGGCTGGGATTTTTCGCGAATCATTGCGTAAGGGTGCGGAAGCCGGTCCGGCCGCGCAACCGGAAATTCCGGATCATGCCCGCTATTCAGAGCGCCGCGCCCACTCCGAGGCTTCGATGACGAAAATGCTGCGATCCCCGCCGGCAGGTTTGGTGATGTCCTTGAGGTATCGCATCCCCAGCTTGCCCAAGGCGCGGATCGACGCGGCATTTCTGGGCTCCGCCAGCCCCAGCAACCTGCCGCAGTTGAGCCGGCCGAATCCGAGCTCGAGTTGCGCCTTGCCGATCTCGGTGGCGATCCCGCGGCCCCAGGCGCGACGGGCGAGCACGAATCCAATTTCGAAGTCGGCGACGCCGAGCAGGTCGCACGGAAACAGGCCGGAAAATCCGATGATTTCGCCGTCGGACCTCTCGGTCAGCGTGGCAATGCCGACAAGGCTGTCGCCGAACGTGAAGTATTTGCGCATGAAGTCTTCAGATTCCTCCGGCGTCATGGGAACGCCGTCAAAGGTCAGGCGCATGACCTCGGGATCGCCAAAAACCCGCTCGTGAAGAATCGGAATATCGCTTTCGGTTGCCGAACGCAGGATCAGGCGCGGCGTCGTGGCGATGACCATGGGATTTTTGAGCGGAGCGCGAGTTTCACTCATCGCTTGGCCATACGGCAATTCAAGCGACAAGGAAAGTTGCTGCCGGCCGGCAAGAGGCGCCGCTCAGTCCGGCAGGTGAACCCGCCGGTCGTCGCCGACTTCGATGCCCGGAGCGACCACGACTTCCCAGGGATGGCCGTCCGGATCGGCAAAATATCCCGAATAGCCGCCATAGTCAGTCCGGTGCGCGGCCTTCAGCAACGCGGCGCCGCTGGCCACGGCAAACGCCAGCACCGCATCGACCTCGTCGGTGGTGCGGCAATTCCAGGCCAGCGTCACCCCGCGAAAGGCAATTGGACGCGGCTGATCGGGCAGGGCAGCATCCAGCGCGAGCTTCGACCACGGATAAAGCCCGATCACGGCGCCGCCGGTCTCGAAGAACGCCACTTCTTCACCTGTCGCCCGAAATTTTCGCGCGAAACCCAGCGCTTCATAAAATGCGATGCTGGTGCGCATGTCGCGGACACCCAGCGTAATGACAGTCAAGCGCGCCACCGGCGCCGGCAACTGATTGTTCATGGTCACTCCTCGGTATCGATCCGTAGAAGCCCGGATGAACGCAGCGATATCCGGGACGCCACGGTCGATAGGCCACCCCGGATGTCGCTGCGCTCATCCGGGCTACGAACTGCCCTTTGGTTGCTCGCGTTCCGTCACACTAGAACAAATCCAACTGCTGGCCGCTGCGCTTCGGCCGCGCGAAATGATCTGTGGTCAGTTTCGAGCGCCGTTTGTTGAGGCCGAGTTTGGCGCAGGCGATTTCAAATCGTCGTCCAATCATCCAGGCCATCGGGCCGGTGCCTTTCATGCGCGTGCCCCACTGCGAATCGTAATCGCGGCCGCCGCGCATGTCGCGGATCAGTGTGAAGACGTGGCGATAGCGGTCGGGGTAGTTGGCCATCAGCCATTCGCGAAACAGATCGCGGACCTCGAGCGGCAGGCGCAGCAGCACATAGCTCGCTTCCTTGACGCCGGCATGGGCAGCGGCGTCGAGAATGCGCTCGATCTCGGCATCGTTCAGCGCCGGGATCACCGGCGCCACCATCACCGTGGTCGGAATGCCGGCCTCGGACAATTGCCGCAGCGCCTCCAGCCGTTTGGCCGGCGTCGAGGCCCGCGGCTCCATGGTGCGGGCGAGCTTTGGATCGAGCGTGGTCACCGACAACGCCACCTTGGCCAGATTGCGCTTGGCCATCCGCGCCAGAATGTCGATGTCGCGCGCCACCAGCGCCGATTTGGTGACGATGCCGACCGGATGACCGGTCCGTTCCAGCACTTCGAGAATCCCGCGCATGATTTTGCGCTCGCGCTCGATCGGCTGATAGGGATCGGTATTGGTGCCGATCGCGATCATTCGCGGCTCGTAATCCTGCGCCGCCAGTTCCTTTTCCAGCAGCGCCGGCGCATCGGGCTTGGCGAACAGTTTGGATTCGAAATCGAGACCCGGCGACAGGCCGAGAAAAGCGTGGGTCGGGCGCGCGAAGCAATACACGCAGCCATGCTCGCAGCCGCGATAGGGATTGATCGAACGGTCGAAGCCGATGTCCGGCGAATCGTTGCGGGTGATGACCTTGCGCGCGGTGTCGAGCGCGACCGTGGTCTTGAACGGCGGCAGCTCTTCGAGGCTCTGCCAGCCGTCGTCGAAACTGACGCGCGCCTCGGCCTCGAACCGGCCGCTGGCGTTGGATTGGGCGCCGCGGCCATGGCGGCGATCCCGCTCGATCGCGACCTCGATTTCGGGAAAGGGAGAAGGCGCACCCGCCGGCTCGGAGGGCGCCGTGACCGGCGGGTGCTTGAGGGCAGCGATGCGTCTCATGGACTCAACATAGCAACCGATCAGAACAAATCAAGAACATTAATTTAGCTGATAAATTCCGTGCGTCGGCAGGCGACGGAAAACTGCCGCCGGAATTGCCCGAAAAAGCTGCATCGGCGCGGCTGATTTGATTGTGACAAGATGCTAACAGTGCGGCGTTTTGTCGTTTGCGAAGGTTTCCAAGCCTCCCATGCTGAGCGTGATCATTCCCACCGAAGGCGTCGAACAGCCGGCAGTCGCCACCCTCGCGGCGCTGGTGCCGGGCGCTGCCGCCGGCGTCATCCGCGAGGTGCTGCTGGTCGATCGCGCCGGGACCGGCGTCATCGAACGTGTCGCCGATGTGGCCGGATGCGGTTTTCTCGCCTTCCAGGGATCGCATGCGGCGGCGCTGGCCGCCGGCGCCCGGCAGGCGCGTTCGCCCTGGCTGATGTTTCTGCATGCCGGCGCGGTGCTCGATTCCGGCTGGATCGAAGAGACCACCCAATTCATCCAGGGCGTGTCGATTTCCGGCCGGCCGCGCGCCGGAATCTTTCGTTACGCCCGCTCGCCCTATGCCGAGCCGAGTTGGCGCGACGCGCTCAAATATCTGGCCAGGACGATCGCCGGACCTTCGGCGGATCAGGGGCTGCTGATCGCCCGCGACCATTATGAACGGCTCGGCGGCTATGCGCCGGACGCCCGCCGCTCCGAGGCGCGGCTGCTGCGGCAACTGGGCCGGAATTCCCGAACCCTGCTGCGCAGCCGGATCGTGGTCGCGTAATCGCGCGCGCCAAATATACTTGTCAAAGTCAAATAATTGTTTGACTATGGCAAGTATCGAGGTGCGCAATGTCCAAACTGGTTTCCGACGACCTGATCGCCGCGGTGCGGGCTTTCAACCGATTCTATACAAGAAGGCTCGGCGTGCTCGAGCAACAGCTGCTCGACAGTCCATTCTCGCTCACCGAGGCGCGGGTCCTGTACGAGCTCGCCCATCGCGACAATCTCTCGGCCAAGACGATCGGGTCGGAACTGGGGCTCGATGCGGGTTATCTGAGCCGGATCGTCCAGAATTTCCAGGACAAGGGACTGATTACCCGCAAGGCCTCGGCCGCAGATCGCCGCCAATATGATCTGGGCCTGACCGCCAAGGGGCGGCAGGCGTTCGGCAGGCTCAACCGCAGTTCGCATGACGATGTCGCGGCGATGCTGAGCGCGTTGCCGCCCGGCAGCGGCGAGCACCTGGTTCAGGCCATGGGCACCATCGAACGGCTGCTGGACCGGCCGGCCGATACGACGCCTGCCGCCACATTGCGCGAGCCCCGCCCCGGCGACATGGGATGGGTGGTACAGAGCCACGGCGCCTTCTATGCCGCCGAATATGGCTTCGACGCCTCGTTCGAGGCGCTGGTCGCGGAGATCGCCGCGAAATTCCTCGCCTCCTACGACGCCTCGCGCGAGCGCTGCTGGATCGCCGACATCGGAAGCGCCCAGGTCGGCTCGGTATTTCTGGTCAGGCATTCCGACGACGTTGCCAAACTACGGTTGTTGCTGGTCGATCCGGCCGGCCGCGGCCAGGGACTTGGCCACCGGCTGGTCGCCGAATGC
>JAQGJF010001089.1 GCA_028290765.1 Tardiphaga sp. | reverse complement strand
CCGAGACCGAGACGATGAACGAGATCGTCGAGGTGCACTATCCGGGCATCAAGCAGAAGCTCGTCGCCGAGGCGCTGCGGATCTTCTACGACATGCGCAAGGTGCCGGGCCTGAAGAAGAAGCCCTCGACGTCGGAGCTGTTGGACTGGCTGAAGCTGCTGCTCAACGAGGACATGACGCCGGAGACGCTCCGCGAACGCGACCCGCGCAAACTGATCCCGCCGCTGCACGGCGCGCTGTTGAAGAACGAGCAGGACGTGCATCTGTTCGAGCGGCTGGCGTTTCTGAGCCGGCGCGAGGTGTGAGGCGCAGAGGATCCGTAGGGTGGGTTGAGTGTAACGAAACCCACCGATACGCGCCGAGACGTCACGATGGGTTTCGCTTCCGCCTTCGCTCGTTGAACTTCAGCGGACGGGGCGCTCAACCCATCCTACGAGTCCCAGCTTCACGCCGCGACCACTGCCCCGTCGCGTCGCGCCGCTAACAACTGCGATATCTCCACCGCCGGGATCGCCGGGCTGAACAGAAAACCCTGCATTTCATTGCAACCGAGCCTGCGCAGCGTCTCCAGTTGCGGCTGGGTCTCGACGCCCTCCGCGGTGGTCGTGATATGCCGCGCGGCGGCGATGGTCATGACGGCCTGCACGATGCTGGCCGACCCGCCGGGTTCGGCAATATCCTTGATGAAGCAGCGATCGATCTTGATCTTGTCGAACGGAAAGCGCTGCAGATAGCTCAGCGAGGAATAGCCGGTGCCGAAATCGTCCAGCGCGATCCGCACCCCGAGCGCCCGCAACTGATGCAACATGGCGAGCGCGGCCTCATCGTCGCGAATCAGGACCGCCTCGGTGATCTCCAGTTCAAGCCGGTGCGCGGCAAGGCCCGATGCCGCCAGCGCGGCCGAGACCTTCAGCGCAAACGCCGGGCTGCGAAACTGGACCGGCGAGACGTTGACCGCGACCTTGACATCGTTCGGCCAGCTGGCGGCCTCGGCGCAGGCGGTGGTCAACACCCATTCGCCGAGCGCGTTGATCAGGCCGGTTTCCTCGGCGACCGGAATGAATTCGGCCGGCGAAATCATGCCGCGGCCTGGATGACGCCAGCGCAGCAACGCTTCGCAACCGGTGACCTTGTCGTCCGCGAGGTCGACCACCGGCTGGTAGTGCAACTCGAATCCGTCGCCCGCGATCGCCTGGCGCAGATCCACTTCCAACTGGCGTAGCACCTTGGCGCGCGCATCCATGCCCGGCTCGAAGAAACGAGAAGTCCGGCGTCCGTCGGCCTTGGCGGCGTACATCGCCAGATCGGCATTCTTCAACAGCTGATCCAGATCGATGCCGTCCCGCGGCGCCACCGCGATGCCGATACTGGCATCCGTGGTGAGCTGGTGCCCGATGCACTCGAAGGGCTCGCGGATGGCCTGGTAGATTTTCGCCACCAGATCCGTGGTGGTCGACGGTTGCTTCACCGCGGTCTGAATGATGGCGAATTCATCGCCGCCCAGCCGGGCCACGAAATCGGTCGGCCGAAGGCAGAAGCGCAACCGATCGGCCACGGCTTTCAACAATTCGTCGCCGACCGGATGCCCGAGCGAGTCGTTGACGCTCTTGAATTCATCGATGTCGATGTAGAGCACCGCCAATTGCCCGCCGTCCGCAACCGTCTTGAGCGCGGCATCGAGCTGTTCGCGAAACAGCACCCGGTTCGGCAGGTTGGTCAGCGCATCGTAATGCGCCATATGTGCGATGCGCTCGTCGAACTCCTTGCGCTCGGTGATGTCCTCCATCGTGGCCATCCAGCCGCCGCCCGCGACCGGCTGGTTCACGACATGGATCGTCCGTCCGTCGGCGGCGACGACGTTGCGGTGGCTGATTTGTCCCTGCGCATTGTTGCGCAGGACCATGGCGCAATATTCGTCGATGTCGCCCTCGAACAGCCCGGTCGCTTTTCGATGGACCATCAGGTCGCGGAAGTGGCAGCCCGGCTTCACCACCTCCGGCGACAGGCTGTACATCTCGATGTAGCGCTGATTGCAGACGACGATGCGCTGCTCCGCATCGAACAGCAGCAGCCCCTGCGTCATGTTGTTGACGGCGAGGTCGAGCCGCTGCCGTTCCAGCGCTTCCAATCGTTGCGACCGGCGAAGTTTCGCGTTGAGATCCTCGATGTCGTGCCGCTGGCGCTCGAGCGACGCCGCGGTGCCGTTCAGAACGCTCATGAGGCTGCCGAGTTCGCCGCTCGGATAGGGCGGCAGGACCCGCGCCGCGAGATCGCCGGCGCCGAGACGTTTGGCCATGACCACGATGCGGCTGATCTGGGAGCGAATGCCAAGCTCTACCAGCAGCCAGACGCCGGCGAACAGCAGGACCGACAGCAATCCCAGGATCGCCATGTCCTCGGCCAGACGCTGGTTCGGAGCCGCGACCAGGGCCGACTTGGACCGGCCGACGATGACATGCAGACGGACGCCGGCGATGCCGAGCGTGTCGGCGACCGCCCAGACCTCGGTTTCGCCGTCGGCATTTGTCAGCTCTTGCGGGCCGCCGGCATTCTGCGCCGCCAAGCGAAACAGGGCGGAATTTGCGATCGAACTACCGGGCCCGTCGGCCCGCGTCGGCGCCGGTAACCGGCCCAATACCGTCCCCTTGCTGTCGACCAGAAGAACGTCCAGCCCTTGCGGGAGATTTTTGGTCTGCTCCTTCATGAGCTTGTTGAGATCGAGCGAAGCCAGCAGGATGAACTGCAGCCGCTGGAAATCATCGCGGGCCGGATAGGCGATCTGCAGCACGGCCAGGCCGGTGAGCCGGCCGAACACCGGCTCGATGACGACGGAGCCCCTGGTGTCGAGCGCCCGTTTGAAATAACCGCGATCGCGCAGGTCCAGGACCCGCCCGGTCCGCAAGGAATCGCAGAACAGGCTGCCGTCGGGATTGATGGTCAGGATGCCGGTGAATTGCGGATTCTTCTGCAGAACCTCGGACAGAAAACCGGAGCACGCGGCCTTGTCGCGGCCATCGAGGTTGCGGGCCTTCGATAACCCGAAGTGAAGCTGGCTGGTGGCCTGGATCGTGCCGTCGAGGTTGGTCGCAATGGTCCGCGCTGTCGCCGCCAAACCGCTGATGGCAAGGTCGATCTCCTTGCCGCGATCCTGGTAGTAGCGCCAACCGACCAGGATAACCGGCAACAGTGCTGTTCCCATCACCAGCAGGAGAAGGCGGACGCGAATAGTCACGAGCGGTAGTCCTTGGCGATACGGGATACGGGAATGAGCCTCAACCTCGAACATCGAGGACCGGCTTGATGGCGATGCCCCCGAACCGCCGGGCGCTTGTAGCTTGGTACGCCCTACGATTTTAGAAACTGCTGATCCGGGTCCGGCGCGGTCGAAAAATCCGCATCGTGCTTTCGCGTGGGTTAAGCCAGCAACGGTTTTTAAATACCGTTTTTTTCATATTCAACTGATATCTGTATACACAAACTGCCACTTAAAGCCAAATTTGGCGCAATTCTTGATGTCGTGGAATTTTCAGTATACAACATGAATTCCACAACCGACGCGTCGGAGTTTTCCATCATGCCCGCATCATTTCCGCTCAATGCCTGGTACGCCGCCGCCTGGGATGTCGATCTGAAGCATGCGCTGTTTCCGCGAACGATCTGCGGCAAGCATGTCGTGATGTACCGCCGGTCGGACGGCGGGGTCAGTGCGCTGGAAGATGCCTGCTGGCACCGGTTGGTGCCGCTGTCCAAGGGCCGGCTCGACGGCGACACCGTGGTCTGCGGCTATCACGGCCTGAAGTACAATTCGCAGGGCCGCTGCACCTTCATGCCCTCGCAGGAAACCATCAATCCCTCGGCCTGCGTGCGCTCATATCCGGTGGTCGAACGCCATCGCTTCGTCTGGCTGTGGATGGGCGATCCCGCACTGGCCGATCCTGCGCTGGTGCCGGACATGCACTGGAACGACGACCCCGCCTGGGCCGGCGATGGCAAGACCATTCATGTGAAGTGCGACTATCGCCTCGTGGTCGACAACCTGATGGACCTCACCCACGAGGCCTTCGTCCACGGCACCAGCATCGGCAACGACCACGTCGCCGAGGCCCCGTTCGACGTCACCCACGGCGACAAGACGGTCACGGTCACGCGCTGGATGCGCGGCATCGCGGCGCCGCCGTTCTGGGCGGCGCAATTGCAGCAACCGGGTCCGGTCGACCGCTGGCAGATCATCCATTTCCAGGC
>JAQGJF010001086.1 GCA_028290765.1 Tardiphaga sp. | reverse complement strand
CTGGAAGCATCAGCGCCGTACGCTGGCCCCGGCCTTCACGCCGCGCGCGGTCGCGACGCTGGTGCCGCACATGGCTTCGGCGATCGACGACACCCTTGCCGAACTCGAGGCCGCCAGCACCGCGCCGATCGATCTGCGCGAGATCATGCAGCGGATGACGCTGGAGATTGCCGGGCGCACGATGTTTTCGTTCGGAATGGTCCGTCACGGCAAGGCGCTGCGTGACTTCGTCATCGAATATGGCTCGAAGCTGGCGCGGCCGCATTTCCTCGACCTGCTGTTGCCGTTGAGCTGGCCGACGCCGCAGGATATTTCGCGAAAATTCTTCCGCAAGCGATGGACGCAATTCGTCGCCATGCTGATCGCCGAGCGCCGCGCCGCCGGCAAGAGCGACGGCGCGCCGCCGCGCGACCTGTTCGAGCTGATGGTGGCGGCCCGCGATCCGGAAACCGGCGACGCCTTCTCCGACGCGCAGCTCGGCGACCAGGTCGCGACCATGATCCTGGCCGGCCACGAGACCACCGCGACCGCGCTGTTCTGGGCGCTGTATCTTCTGGCGCTGGATCCCGCGACCCAGGAGCAACTGGCCACCGAAGCGAGATCCGCCGCGCCGGATGGCGCACCCGACATCGACCGGCTGAAATTCACCCGCGCCGTGATCGACGAAACCATGCGGCTGTATCCGCCGGCCTTCCTGATCGCCCGCGCCGCCGCCGGCCCCGATACCATCGGCGGCCGCCCTGTCGCGCCCAAGGACGTGATCCTGATCGCGCCGTGGCTGCTGCATCGCCATGAGAAGCTCTGGCAGGATCCCAACGCCTTCATGCCCCAGCGGTTCATGACCGGCGCGCCGCCGGATCGCTTCGCCTATCTGCCGTTCGGCGTCGGCGCGCGGGTCTGCATCGGCGCGCATTTCGCGCTGGTCGAAGCCACGCTCGCATTGGCGAGGATCATCGCGACATTTCGCGTCGAACTTGTCGACAAGGCGCCGATCCTGCCGATCGGGATCGTGACGACCCAGCCGGATCGCTCGCCGCTGTTCAGGATCATACGGCGCTGACCGAAATACATCACCGACGCGTCACTTGGAGGCGTCATCAAACTGCTCTAAACTCACCCCATGAGCGACATCCAGGCCCAATTCGCGGTGTTGAAACAAACCGCCGATCCGGCGGTGGCGGACGCGATCGAGCAACTGATCCACAAGGGCGAGGATCACGAACTCAACCGCATCAACCTGCTGGATTTCGCGGGCAAGACCGGCCTGAACGAAGAGCGGGTGATCTCGGGCTTTCTCCATGCGTCCCGGCTCGGCCTGTTCGATCTCACCTGGAATGTGCTCTGCCCGGGCTGCGGCGGCGTGCTCGACGCCCACAGCACCCTGAAATCGCTGCGCCACGACGACTATCATTGCGGCCTGTGCGCTTGCGGCTACGAAGCCTCGGTCGACGAGCAGGTCGAGGTCGCCTTCACGGTCAGCCCCAGGGTCCGGCACATCGCGGCGCACGATCCCAACACCTTGCCGATCTGGGATTACTTCAAGCAGATATTCTGGAGTTCCGGCGTCGACTTCAACAAGGAGTCGTTCGCGGAGCTGTCCGAACAGGTAGTGCTGGACGCGCTCGAACTGCCGGCGCACGAGAAGGCGGTGCTGTCGCTGCAATTGCCGGCGGAATTCATCATCGTGTTCGAGCCGGTGACACACGCGGCGCAATTCATCGACGTTCAGGGCGAGCCGACCAAGGAACGCCAGCAATTGTCGCTGATCTACAATCGCATCCAGGCGCCGACCGGCACCATCACCCTGCGCCCCGGGCCGTTGCGGCTGTCGCTGGACAACCAGACCGAGGTCCGCGTGCTGCCGTCGGTGTTCGTCGCCGCGGACGCGCTCCATCATCTGATCGGCAAGCGCAAGCCGTTCGTCACCGCCAAGCGGATGCTGTCCAACCAGACCTTCCGCGACGTGTTCAAGGCCGACAATCTCAACATCGACCAGCGCCTGAAGATCACCTCGCTGACCTTCCTGTTCACCGACCTCAAGGGGTCGACCGCGCTCTATGAGCGCGTCGGCGACCTCGCCGCGTTCGACCTGGTGCGCGCCCATTTCCATGCGCTGCTGGAAATCATCGCCGCCGAGACCGGCGCGGGGGTGAAGAAGATCGGCGATGCCGTGATGGCGACGTTCCTGCGGCCCGAACAGGCGCTCTCCGCCGGCCTGCGCATTCGTGGCGCGATGGACCGGCTCAATGAGGAACGCGGCACCAAGGACCTGGTGGTCAAGATCGGGATTCACGAAGGCCCCTGCCTCGCGGTCATGCTCAACGAACGCCAGGATTATTTCGGCCAGACCGTCAACATCGCCGCCCGGGTTCAGGGCCTGTGCACCTCGCAGGCGATCCACGTCACCGGGCCGGTGATCGAGGCGCCTGCCGTCACCGCGATCCTGGAGAAGGCATCGATCACGCCGATTCAAAAGCAGGCGGCCTTGCGCGGCATCGCCGACAAGATGCTGGTCTACGAAATTCCGTGAGGCGGCCGCAGCACCGCCCCGGTGATGACGTCTTGATTACCGAAAGATAATGCATCGCGTCGGAGCTGAGGCAGATGCGGACGTTGCATTTTGGCGCTATCAAACACAAATATCACCTAACATTCCTGAAGTCCGACGATCGAGAGTTTGATGCTGGAAAGATTACGCGAATTCATTGCCGACGTGGTTTCCCCCACCACGCATGGACAGCAGACGTTTGACGACACCGGCTATCGGCTGGCGGCGACGGCGCTGTTGGTGCATGTCATCTCGCTGGACGGCGCACCTTCCGAGGTTGAGAAGCAGAAACTTCACGGCCTGCTCGAAAGCCGGTTCGGGCTCGATCCCGGCACCGCGGACAAGCTTATCGCGGCCGCGACGCTGGTCGAGGGCGAGGCGGTCGATCTTTATCATTTCACCAGCGTGATCATGCGGTCGGTGAATGAAGAGGGCCGACTGCGCATCGTCGAGATGATGTGGGAACTGGTCTATGCCGATGGCAAAGTCAGCGAATTCGAGGAAAACGTGGTCTGGCGCGCCGCCGACCTGCTCGGCATATCGTCGCGCGACCGCATCGACCTCAAGCATCGCGTCGCGGGCAGCACGGCGACATCGGGTGCCGCGACCTGAAATTCCAATGCCGGATTTGCGACATTGGTCCGCACCGAACTGGGGGCAGCTGCTGAAATAGGGCGTTTTCCCGCGGCAAACCGGCTCTCCCCGCCGGAACCACGCGAAACATGAAGAAACCTTAATCTCACCGTGCTGCTGCGCGGAATCGACACACCCCGACCTGTTGTCGCTGGGGCTCATTCTGACATGATATGCGCGAGACAGGCCCAACAGGCTTGCGGATGGCTTGCATCCCGCATAAGGCCTGTGGTGTCTTGCGGCCATTGACCGCCATATCGTGCAAATTATTTCAAGAGCCTTGAACAGTGACCGAACGCGTGACGTTGATAACCGGTGCCTCTGCGGGAATTGGCGCCGAACTGGCACGCGTTTTCGCGGCGAATGATCATCGGGTCGCGCTGGTGGCGCGCCGCGCCGATCGTCTCAAGACACTGGCGGACGAGATCGTTGCCGCGGGCGGGGCGGTGCCGATCCTCATTCCTTGCGATCTCGCGCAGCCCAATGCCGGTGACCAGGTCGCCGCGGCGCTGGCCTCCGAGGACGTCGAGGTCGAGTTCGTCGTGAACAATGCGGGCTACGGTCTGTTCGGACAGGCGACCGACATGAATCGCGCCGAGCAGCTCGGCATCATCGACGTCAACATCCGCTGCCTGACCGATTTGTCGCTGCGGTTTTCCGAGAGCCTGATCCGGCACGGCGGCGGCATTCTCAATGTCGGATCGATTGCCGGATTTCTGCCCGGCCCAGGCATGGCGGTTTATTATGCATCCAAAGCCTATGTGCTGTCGTTTACCGAAGCGCTGCATCAGGAACTGAGTCACCGCGGCGTGCGGGTGACGGCGCTCTGCCCCGGCCCGGTGCCTTCCGAATTTCAGCAACGTGCAGGTTTCGAACCGGGACTGGATTCCGCGATACTAAATGTTCAGCCCGCGGCGGTCGCTCTGGCCGGCTACCGCGGCCTGATGGCCGGCAAACGCACGGTAATGCCCGGCCTCGGCATCAAGATCGTGCCGTTCCTGCTGCGATTTTTTCCGCGGGGGTTCATCCTGGCCGCGGTCGGTCGTCTTCAGTTGCGGCGCCTCTGAAACGGCCGAAGTTTGGCTTAGGTGTATTCTTGGGCGGGTTTCTGGCCCGCTATTTGCTTAACTTTTCGAGGTAACGCCGTTTCGGGGTTACGATTAATTTCGGGTTAAGGGCTTCACGGTACGATTTCATCGTTATGAGCTTCCAAGAGCAGAAATCAGCGTGGATTCAATCGGCTGCGGACAATATCGCCGCGGCGGACCTGCCGGACCTCCCCACTCCGATCCCTTGCCCCACCCCTTGCGCCATTTCGGCCGATTTGCGGCCGGTGCTGATCGTGCTGCACCAGGAAACTTCGACACCGGGCCGGGTCGGCAACGCGCTGAGGCTGCTCGGCCATCCGCTGGACATCCGCCGCCCCCGTTTCGGCGATCCCTTGCCGGAGACGCTGGACGACCATGCCGGTGCAGTGATTTTCGGCGGACCGATGAGCGCCAACGATCCCGACGACTATGTCCGCCGCGAAATCGACTGGATCGCCGTGCCGCTGAGCGAGGACCGTCCGTTTCTCGGGATCTGCCTCGGCGCGCAGATGCTGGCCGTGCAACTGGGCGCACGCGTCGCGCCGCACCCGGAAGGCCGCGCCCAGATCGGCTATTACCCGATCCGCCCGACCGCTGCCGGCCGGGCGATCTGTGCGGATTGGCCGGATCATGTCTACCACTGGCACCGCGAAGGATTCGAGCTGCCGGTCGGCAGCGAGCTCTTGGCGGAGGGAAGCGACTTTCCGGTCGAGGCATTTCGCGAGCGCAACGCGTTTGGTTTCCAGTTTCACCCCGACGTCACCACCGCGATGATGCACCGCTGGACCACGCGCGGCCATGAGCGCCTCGAATTACCGGGCGCGCGCCCATGCCGCGAGCACTTCGCCTATCGCGCGGTGCATGACGTCGCCGAGCGCGCCTGGCTGAAGCACTTTCTCGACGGCTGGCTGGCGCGCCGGCCGCGCGTTGCAGCCCCGGCGTTTCCGCTGGCACAAGCCGCGGAATAATCCGCGCGGCGCGCTCGCCGCCTCCGACCCTTCAGATGTGATAGCATTCGCCCAACGACGTTGACGTTCGATCAGCGCTTCGCGCTGACGTCTCGATCAAGGGAGGCGACATGACCAGCGACGAATTTGCGCTGCTGCTCGATCAATTCACACGCTCCGCCGAATCCGGTGTCGGCGCCCGCTTCGCCCAACACTTCACCGAAGATGCGGTTTATGACGACTACATCTACGGCGTCCACCGGGGCCGCGCCGACATCGCGCATATGATGCAGGATCTTTTTCACTGCGACGCCGCCGACTATCGCTGGGAGATGTTCGATCCGGTGTTCGACGGCCGAACCGGATACGCCTGGTCGCTGTCGAGCTTCACCTCCAAGATCGACCGGTTCAAAGGCCGGAACGTCGTCATCGACGGCATCAGCCGCTTCATCATCCGCGACGGCCTGGTCGCGCACTACCGCGAATCGGTCAACGGCGGCGTCGCGATGGCGCAGCTCGGGGTCGAGCCGGAGCGGATGGCGAAGGTGTTTGGGAAGTGGAGCGGGTGGCTGAGGGAACGGCCGGAGACGGTAGGGTTTTTGGGGCGGGGGAAGAGGAGCGGCTGAGTGAGCGCGCGTAACGGATGCTGCGATCTAATCGTGTGGCGGCCCGTCGTCGCCCTTCGGGCTATGCCGGGCACGCTTCGCCTTCGGCTATCGTGGCTGCGCCACGCGTAGCCGAAGGCGAAGCGTGGTGGAGCCAGGCGGGATCGAACCGCCGACCTCGTCATTGCGAACGACGCGCTCTCCCAGCTGAGCTATGGCCCCGTCGCGACCGGGTCGTGAAACGACCGGGCAGCAAACGCCGCCATTTACAATCTCCATTAACTGCAAGTCAAGAACGACCGAAATCGCGGTTTTCCGGGTCTTTTTGCCGGGAACTTCCCTTGTTTGCGAGGGGCCGAACCGATATTTACCCCTTAGTCCAATCCGCGACCGAACCCCCGCGAGCAATCCCCCCATGCGTGCCATTCTCGACATCGTCCTCATCGTTCTTGATCTCTATGTCTGGCTGCTGATTGCCTCGGCGATCCTGTCCTGGCTGATCGCCTTCAACGTGGTCAACACGCGCAACCAGTTCGTGTCGTCGGTGGCGGAGTTCCTGTACCGGATCACCGAACCGTTGCTGGCGCCGATTCGCTCGGTGATGCCGAATCTCGGCGGTCTCGACATCTCGCCGATCATCCTGATCCTGATCATCATGCTGATTCAGCGGGTGATCTCCTATTACATCTATCCCTACGTCTTCTGATCGCCCGAAGGCAGAGCATTCATGGATCCCTGGCGCTATTCCACCCAGGGCATCAGCGTCGCGTTGCGGGTGACGCCGCGCGGCGGGCGCGACGACATCGACGGGGTTGAAACGCTGGCCAACGGCCGCACCGTCGTCAAGGTACGCGTCCGCGCCATCGCCGAAGGCGGCGAGGCCAACCGCGCGGTGACGGAACTGCTCGCCAAGGCGCTTGGCGTCTCGAAGCGTGATGTCCGGGTGTTGTCCGGAACCACGTCACGCCTCAAACAGATTGCCGTCGACGGCGATCCCGCCAAACTCGGTGACACGCTGCGCCGCCTGACCGCGGCAAAGCCCGACTAATTTAAACGCCAGAGGACCGCATGACCGCCCGGATCATCGATGGAAAAATCATTGCCGCCGAACTTCGCACCCGTGTCGCCGAGGAAGTGGCGCGGGTCGGCCGCGACCACGCCCTGACGCCGGGCCTCGCGGTGGTGCTGGTCGGCAACGATCCCGCCAGCGAGGTCTATGTCCGCAGCAAGCACAAGCAGACCCAGG
>JAQGJF010001072.1 GCA_028290765.1 Tardiphaga sp. | reverse complement strand
TATCGATGCCAACCAGCTCGAGCTGGCGATCCTCAACTTGGCGATCAACGCGCGCGACGCGATGCATGACGGCGGATCGATCGACATCAAACTCGCAAAATACAGAGCCAGCGGCGACGCGACGCTCAAGGCGGGCGATTATCTGAAGGTCTCGGTGATCGATACCGGGGCGGGGATGAACGCCGAAACCCTGAAAAAGGCCATCGAGCCGTTTTTCTCGACCAAGCCGCTCGGCAAGGGCACCGGTCTCGGCCTGTCGATGGTGCATGGCCTGACCGTTCAGCTCGGCGGCACGCTAGAGCTTTCGAGCGTGGTCGGCCGTGGCACCACGGCAACGCTGGTGCTGCCGGTCACGACCAAGGCGCCGGAGCTCGCCGGTCCCGCCTTGATGGCGCGCAACGTCAACCGCTCCGCGGTCATCCTGTTCGTCGACGACGATCCCTTGATCGCGATGTCGACGACGGAGATGCTGGAAGATCTCGGCCATCGCGTGATCGGCGCCAATTCCGGCCGCCACGCGCTCGATATTCTCAAGAGCGAGCAGCCGATCGATCTGATGGTGACGGATCACGTGATGCCCGGCATGACCGGCGTCGAACTGGCGGTCAAATCGCGCGAGGTCCGCCCCGCACTGCCGATCCTGCTGGCGACCGGCTATGCCGATCTTCCCGAAGGCTCTCCGCTCGATCTGCCGCGGCTGGCAAAGCCTTATCACCAGGACCAGCTGCGCGACCGGCTGGATCAGATGCTGGGGTGACGAAGCGTTTTAATTCGCCACGAAATACCAATCCTTGCCGTAGGGCACGACGCGCGCCGGCGGCTTGTCGGCGAATTCGAAAAATATTGCCGGATCGCCACCGCGCGGCACATGCAAAAAGCCGGAAAAAGTGTGCCGGAAGCCGCGCAGCGTCAGGAACAGTACGTAAGGCCTCGCGTCAGTCTGCTCGACGACGATGTCGTTGCCGCCGACCGACACGGTGGGCTCCGTGCCGCCAAGCGCGATCATGTTGGAATTATAGGATACGTTCGGCTTGAGCTCACCCGCCTCGACGCGGGCGACGATGCGCTCGCGATCGGCCCGGTGCCACCAGAAATTGGCCTGCAGCGAGATCTGCGTGAACGGCACAGTGTTGAGCATCGTCAGCGTCACGGCACAGACGATCAGAGGGCTCGCGCATATCACACCGCCCTGGCGGATTCGCGTGAGCAGGAAGACCGACCAGACGCAGCAGGTCAGGAATGGCAGCCCGACCAGCAGAACCAGCGGAATCAACAGCAGCCCCGAGGGAAAATCGTCCAGCGGCGTTGCGAAGGCGGCGATCGCCAGCAGGCCCAGCGAGAAAATGACGCACGCGAGCAGGCTGCCGCGGACCGCTGTCGCTGTCTTCCCGGTCGGTTCCCTCATGGAGGTTGGTCGCCGTCGTCCCCCCAGGCGTTCGGCCGGCGGCGGCTTAATTCAGCCCCCGGTTCCGGCCTTAAGGCAGCGTTAACCATTGCCGCCCCAACAATGATGGCTAGGCCGGCCGGATCGGACGGACCGTGCCGGAACCGTTAGTTGAGGGGAATGACATGGACCTCGATGCCCATTTGGCAAAGACGCCGGCCACCATCGACGAGATCAAGCGCCGGGTTGCGCTTGCGCTGGAACGTCATCCGCTGTGCCGCAATGTGGAATTCGACATCGTCAGCATGCCGCGCACCAAGAGGGGCGGCAACTGGACGATCAGCATGCGATCGATCGCTCCCGATGCGATCTGGGAAGCCTCCGATATCGTGTCGGATATCCAGGAAGCCTACGACCTCGCGGCGGCGGCCTGACCGGTCCCCGGGCATCCTCCGGGCGCCGATCCGCGGGGCCGGCTGGCCCTCGGGGTGGCACGGTTAGGCCTCAATTAGGTCTCCATTTGCCGGGACGGTGGGCGCCGGTTCGTCGATGCGAACGGAGATCCGGTTGACGCGGTCGATCATCTTTCTGGTACTTGGATGTTGCCTCGTGGTCGGCGCGGCCGCCGCAAGCATTCTGGCGCGCGACAGCGTGCCTGTGGCTGGGCTCGTCGCCTGGCAATCCGACGCCTCGACCTCTTCGATCGGACCGGCCAAGGGCCCGACCTCGAACAAGGAAGCCAAAAAGGACAGGCTCGCGGTGGCGGCATTGGCATTCGCCGACCCCCAGCAGGTTTTCCCGTCCCCGAGCGATCCGTTGCGCCAGGCGTTTGCGTCGGACAGTCCGGTCACTGCGACCGCCCCGAACGTCGCCGCTCCCGTCGTCATCCCGTCGCCGAAGCCGAAACTCGCGGCCAAGCCGCCGGTCCAGAAAAACTATGCGTTGCTGAGCGATGCCCAGATCGCCGCGATCAAGGGCCGCCTCAATCTGACCTCCGGTCAGGAATCGTACTGGCCGGCGGTTGAAGACGCGCTGCGTCGCGTGGCCAAGAAGATCCACGAACAGCGCCAGGCCCAACCGAATGCCGGCGGGCCGCCGATTGATCCTGAAAGCGCCGAGGTCCAGCAGTTGAAGTCGGCGGCAATGCCGCTGCTGTTCCAGCTGCGCGAGGATCAGAAGCGCGAAGTCCGCGCGCTCGCCCGCATCATCGGCCTGGAAGCCGTCGCCTCGGCGATTTAAAGAATCACACACATTGAATTCGTCATGCCCGGGCTTGTCCCCCAAGCCGGATGTTTCCGGCTTGGGTC
>JAQGJF010001067.1 GCA_028290765.1 Tardiphaga sp. | reverse complement strand
TCCCGGAATGTCGGCGATGGGTCAGCCTTCAAGGTGTTCGTGGGAGACGATCTCGATGCCGAAGCCGGACAGTCCCTTGTAATCATGCACTGATGATGTCAGGTGCCGGATCGAGGTCACGCCGAGATCGCGCAGGATCTGCGCGCCGACGCCGACTTCGCGCCACTGCCGGTTGCGATCGGCTTCCGCCGATTTCGGCGTATCGAGCGGCGCTACCGGCACGCCGGCCGCACCATCGCGCAAATAAACCAGCACGCCGCGGCCGGCTTTCCTGAAATGTTCCAGCACCACCTGCATGCGGGCCGGGCCGGCGAAGATATCCTTGACGATATTGGGCTTGTGGAACCGGGTCAGCACATTCCTGCCGTCGCCGACGCCATTATAGACAAACGCCGCATGCGCGATGGAATCGAACGGCGACCGGTAGGCATAGCCTTGCAGCGGTCCGATCGGACTTTCGGTGGTGAAGGTCGAGACCCGTTCGATCAGTTTCTCGCGGGCCTGCCGATAGGCAATCATGTCGGCAATGGTGACGTGCTTGAGCTTGTGGGCCGCGGCAAAGCGGGCGACCTGCTCGCCCTTCATCACGGTGCCGTCATCGTTCATCAATTCGCTGATGACGCCGACCGGGGGCAGGCCGGTGAGCTTGCAGAGATCGACCGCGGCCTCGGTGTGCCCGGAGCGCATCAGCACGCCGCCGTCGCGCGCAATCAGCGGGAACACGTGACCCGGGCGGGCGAAATCGGTCGCGCCGGCATTGGGGTTGGCCAACGCGCGGCAGCAGGCGGTGCGCTCATCCGCGGAGATCCCCGTGGTCATTCCCGGCTTGTAGTCGATCGACACCGTAAAAGCGGTGGTGTGGTTGGACTCGTTGTGCGCCACCATCGGGTCGAGGCGCAGCCGCCGCGCGTCCTCGGTGGTGATCGGCGCGCAGACGATGCCCGAGGTGTGGCGGATGATGAACGCCATCTTCTCGGCGGTGCAGAGCGACGCCGCCACGATCAGATCGCCCTCGCCCTCGCGATCGTCGTCATCGGTAACCACGACGATTTCGCCATTGGCAAAGGCTTGCAGTACTTCGGGTATCGGATGGGCCATGTTGGTCTCGCTGTTGGCAGGACCATTAGCCGGACTGAGGGGGCTGCGCCAGCGCCATTATGCAGGGCAGAACGGCCCCCGCGGCACGGCAAGGGTATTCACAGCAGCACGACTTCGGCCCCGTCGATGGCATAACGCGCATAACGGAAATCGCGGATGCCGATCAGCCCGTCAGAACTCCAGTCCAGCAACACGAAATAGCGCGGCGGGCCCGCCGGATCGCCGGGGTCGCGTACCAGCGCCGCGGCACGGCCCTCCACCAGGCCCGGCACCAGGTGCCAGTCCTCGATCTTGGCGTAATTGCCGAAATATTTCGAGACCTCGCGGCGGCCGTCCACCTTGTGGCGGGCGACCAGATCGAGCTTGACCTCGTCCGCCAGCATCGCCCGGACCGCATCGACGTCGCGCGCATTGAAGCGATCGACATAGGCCGCAAGCAGCGCGCGTTCGCGCTCCGTCAGCACCGGAACGGGAGCATCCTCCGGCTCCAGCGCCAACTCGCGCAGCCGCGCACGGCCGCGATGCAACGCCGCCTTGATGGCCGGAACGGTCGTGTCCGTCACGGCGCCGATGTCTTCCAGCGAATAGCCCAGCACGTCCATCAGAATGACGCTGGAGCGCTGCGCCGCCGGCAGCCGCATGAAGGTGCGCAAACTCGTCGCGGCGATCTCGCGATCCGCAACAGCCATGGTGGGATCGATCATCATGTCCGGATCCTCGTCGGAATGACGCGCCGCGCTTCGGGCACGGCGGCGCAGAAAATCCAGTGCGGCATTGTGGGCGATCCGAAACAGCCAGCCTTCGGGATGAACGATGATCCCCGCCGACTGAAAGGCCTCCAGCGCCTTGATCATGGCCTCCTGAACCACGTCCTCGCCGTCGATCACCGAGCCGGTCATGCGGGCGCAATAGCGATGTAGTTTTGGCCTGAGTTCGCCGAGCAGGCGGTCGAACGCTTCGCGATCCTTGCCCGCATCAGCCTGGTTCATCGCTCACCCAGCATCCGGTAATTGCCGACGACGACCGCCTCAAGCGGCTGCGGTGGCTCGATACACCGCTCCCGGATACCGCTCTGGAACCTGCGGAACGCCTCCATGGCCGGCAAGGGACTGTCGCCGTCACCGCTTTCGACGAAGTGCAGGAAGCTGCCATCGGCCAATTTCAACGTCATGTAGCGAATGCCCTCCGGCGATTTTGCCTGCAACTCGGCAAACACGTCCTCGATCAGGCGCTGGTTCTGCTCGGTCGTCTCGGGTCTGGTCTTATAGCGTATCAGGGTTCGCTTCATTTGCGTGCTCCGGTTTTCCTGCGAGCCCGCCATCCGGCATGGGCCGCCTGCCCGTTGAAGACGATCCCGACGGGCGGAAGGATTCGGCGAAAAAATCTTTTTTTCCGGAATCTTTCACCGGCCCCGGCTCGTCCTTGGGAGCGACCGGCGGCGACGAGGGCCGCCCTCGAGCGAAACCGGAGCGGACATGACACAACGAGACCAAAATATCGCAAGAGAAAATATCACAAGGATCTGGGTGCTGGCGCTGGTGTCGGCAGCTTCCTTCATGGCGGCGCTCGATTCGCTGGTGGTGACCACCGCGCTCGGCACCATCCGGGCGGATCTGGGCGCTTCGATCGAGATGCTGCAGTGGACCGTAAATGCCTACAACCTCTCCTTCGCGGTCTTGCTGCTGACCGGGGCGGCGCTCGGCGACCGGTTTGGACGCCGCCGCATGTTCGGTGCCGGGATCGCCCTGTTCATCGCCGCCTCGGCGGTGTGCGGAACCGCCGTCAACCCGGCCTGGCTGATCGCAGGACGCGCGCTGCAGGGCGCGGGCGCAGCGCTGGTGATGCCGCTGGCGATGGCCCTGCTCGGAGCTTCGTTTCCGCACGAGCAGCGAGCCAAGGCGCTGGGCACCTTTGGCAGCATCACCGGCCTGGCGCTGATCGCCGGTCCCCTGGTCGGAGGCGCCATCGCCGAAGGTTTCGCCTGGCAGTGGATCTTCTGGATCAACGTGCCGATCGGCCTCGCCATCCTGCCGCTGGTGCGCCTGCGCATCGCGGAAAGCCTTGGTCCGCGCGCGGCGCTCGACATCGGCGGACTGCTGCTGGTGAGCGGTGCGGCATTCGGCGTGGTGTACGGGCTGATGCGCGGCAACAGCGCCGGTTGGGCGGACAGCGAGGTCATCGCCGCCCTGACGGCCGGACTGGTGCTGGCGCTCGCCTTTGTCGGCTTCGAGCTGCGCACCGCCGAGCCGATGCTGCCGATGCGGCTGTTTCGCGCCCGCGGCTTTACCGCAGGCGTGGTTTCGAGCCTGCTGTTCTACGCCGGGATGTACGGCGTGCTGTTCTTCGTGGCGCAGTTTTTCCAGACTGCGCAGGGCTTTGGACCGCTCGGCGCCGGATTGCGCATGCTGCCATGGACCGCGACGCTGTTCGTGTTCGCGCCGCTCGGCGGGCGCCTCGTCAACCGGATCGGCGAGCGCCGTCTGGTGGTCGGCGGATTGTTGCTGCAGGCCTTCGGCATGGCATGGGTCGCCGCGATCGCCGCGCCGGATGTCGCCTATGCCGCGCTGGTGGCGCCGATGGTCGTGGCCGGCGCCGGGGTCTCGCTGGCAATGCCGGCCGCCCAGAATGCGGTGATCAGCGCGGTCGCACCGGCCGAAATCGGCAAGGCCTCCGGCGCGTTCAACATGTTCCGTTTTCTTGGCGGCGCGTTCGGCATCGCCGCCGTGGTTACAGTGTTCGATCGCATCGGCGGCCTTACCTCGCCGCAGGCGTTCAGTTCCGGGTTCAGCGCCGCACTCGGCGTGGCCGCGGCGCTGTCGGCCGCGGGGGCAGTTGCGGGGCTGTGGTTGCCGGCGCGGCAACGAACGGTACCGGCTCCCGCTGGGGCAGTAACGCAGGAGAGCGGCCTGTAGATCCTTACGGCAGCACTTCACGACGCTCGCCGAGCTTCTCATCGAGCTCGGCTCGCTTGTCTTCCAGCAATCCCTTGTCGGCCGCCTCGATCACCGTGAACAGCTCGTGGGCGTCGCTGAGACGGGTCACGGTCACGTAATCGGCGCCGGCGGCATATTGGTCGGCGACGTCGGACAACAGGTCGGCGGTGGAGATGATCTTCGCGGTTGGATTGAGCGACCGGACATGGCGGACCAGCTTTTCATTGTTGGCGCCTTTCAACAGTGAATCCGGCACGCTCAGGATGATGATCTCGGCCTTGCCGACGCCGGCATGCACCAGCGTATCGACGTTGCTGATGTCGCCGTAAACGACATGCAGACCGCGATCGGCCAGCGTCCGGAACACATTCGGATTGAAGTCGACGACGCTGATCTGGTCGAGCAGCGATTTGTTCTGCCGCTCGATCTCGCTCAAGAGGGCACTGGCCGCCCGGAAGAAGCCGAGGATCACGATTCGTCTCGCCTCGCCGTGGCCCTCCTCGTGCCCCGGATCGGCGGAATGGCCGTGGTCGAGATCGCGAATACCGATCCGTTTCAAGGGGCCGATCGCCAGCCGTGTGATCTGGTCGCTGCGCATGATCAGGAAGGTCGACAGCACCGCCAGAATCACGAAAGCGAACGAGGCGGCGCTGGCGGTCTGGGTCTTGATGTGCCCCGCTGCAACGCCGGTCTGGATTACCACCAGCGAGAATTCGCTGATCTGCGCAAGGTTAATGGCCGGCAGCAGGCTGGCGCGCAGGCCCTGCTCCATCAGATAGAGCGGCACGAAGGTCGTTACCACCCGGCTGACCAGAGTGAAGGCGGCAATGATGAGCGCGAGACCGATCACCGACAGATTCGGGATCGGTATTGTCATGCCCAGCGCCACGAAGAACAAAGTGATGAAGAAATCGCGCAGCGTGGTGACCTTGGCGGTCACGTCCAGCGCATAGGGGAAGGTCGACAGCGACACGCCGGCCACCAGCGACCCCATTTCGCGCGACAGATGCAGCCGCTCGGCGATCTCGCCGATCAGGAAGCACCATGCCAGCGCGCCCAGCAGCACCAGTTCGGGACGGCGCGCAATCTGGTGGAACAGCCGCGGCAATACGTAGCGGCTGAGAACCAGGGCGGTGGCTACCAGCACCCCGACCCGGCCAACCGAGAGCAGGATAACGCTGACCTGCAAATCGGCCAGGCTCGGCTGCACCGCCAGGAACAGGATCGCGAAAATGTCCTGCAGCACCAGCACGCCGAGCGTGATCCGGCCCGGCAGGGTATCGAGCTCACGCTTTTCGTACAGCACCTTGACGATGATGACCGTGCTCGACAGGGCGCAGGCGATGCAAAGGTAGAGCGCGTCGAAGCCGCCGCCCCCCATGGCGAGCCCGATCGCTATGAAAAACAGGATGCCGAGGATACACCCGCCGACCAGCTGTCCGCCGGCGGCAAACAGGATCACCCGGCCGGCACGGATGATTTTCTTCAGATCGATCTCCAGCCCGATCATGAACAGCAAGAAGATCAGGCCAAGCTCGGAAATGACTGCGATCGATTCCTGCGACTTGATCCATCCCATGCCGAATGGACCAATGAAGAAGCCGGCGATAAGGTAGGCCAGGATCAGCGGTTGCCGGAAGAAATGGGCCAAAAGCCCAAGCACCCACGCAAACAGGATGCAAAGAGTGATATCGCGGATGAGTTCATGCATGCTGCTAAGGCCGTTATCCTGTTCCCGTACCCATAGCCCAAAGGTGCTCGCATGCTCAAAGGATTAGTCCGGCGGGCGGCCCGCGCGATGTGTCGCAGCCGCGTCCGGAATGGCGTTTGGGCTGCCCTGTCCTGCCTGGTACTGGCGCCGGGTTCGGCCGGTTTCGCGCAGCCTGCGCCTGCGATCGAGCAGGGTTTCGCCAGTTCGTTAACCACGATGCCGTCGGAAAATCTCGGCGTCACCGGCGCATTCTATGTCCCGGCCTATTCCAGCGTCTCGCTCAGCCAGGGCAGACTGCGCGCGGATTTCTCGGTGACGCTGAGCATCCACAACGCCTCCGAAACCCGGCCGCTGGTGCTGAAGCGGATCGCCTATTTCGACACATCGGGGAAACTCGTCGAAAGCTATCTCAAGTCGCCGGTGGCCATGAAGCCGTTCGCGACCATCGAGGTGTTCATTCCGGCGACCGACGTGCGCGGCGGAACCGGGGCCAATTTCGTCGTCGACTGGGCCGCGGCAGGCGACATCGCCGAGCCGGTGATCGAGGCCCTGGTGGTCGGCAGCGTCGGCAGCGGGCATTATGCCTTTATCAGCCAGGGCCGGGCGCTGCGCAGCGTCGGCAAGAATTAGAGCGTTTTCGAGCGAAGTGGATGCCAGTTCGCATAGCAATCAAGTTTACGCAGATTGCGTAGACTTATCTGCGGTAGAAAACGCGTCAAAACAAGAATCTAGGGCTTCGGTTCTGACTCAATCAGAACCGATCGTGCTCTAGTATTTTTCGATGCCGAAGACAGAGGAGGCCCAGAAGAGGCTTCCCTGAAAAAGGGGAGACGACGTTCATGACCTCCGCGATGTTCGACTTCGCGCCGTTGCTGCCGGCCGGGTTGCCGGCTCCCGCCGCGAAATGGACGGGGCTTGCGAAATACAGTTTTATCGGCGGCAATAACGACCCGGACCAGGTACCGGTCGATGGGCTGATCGACGCCGTCAATGCCGTGCTCAGGCGCGAGGGTCGCACACTCGCCACCTACGGCCTCGCCAGCGGTCCGCAGGGGTATCGTGCCTTGCGCGAATTCCTCGCCGTGAAGCTGAAACGCGACGCCGGGATCGGTTGCGTCGCCGACGATATCCTGGTCGTCTCCGGCTCGCTGCAGGCGCTCGATCTGGTCAACCAGACGCTGTTGGCACGCGGCGATACCGTCATCATCGAGCGTGACACCTATCAGGGGGCGCTGAACCGGCTGACGCGGCTGGGCGTCAATGTGGTCGGCATTCCACTCGACCATGATGGGATGCGGATGGATGCGCTGGCGGCGGCGTTGGAAGACCTCAAGCGCCGCAACGTCATCCCCAAATACATCTACACCATTCCCACGGTGCAGAATCCGACCGGCACCATCATGCCGGAGCATCGTCGCGTCGAGCTTCTGAAGCTTTCGGAGAGCTACGGCGTGCCCATTTTCGAGGACGATTGCTATGCCGATCTGATCTGGGACGGCAAGCGCCCGCCCGCGCTCCACGCCATGAGCAAGACCGTCAGCGTCATCCACATCGGCTCGTTTTCGAAATCGATCGCGCCGGCGCTGCGGGTCGGCTTCATCGTCGCCCCCTGGGCGATGATGTCGCGGATGCTGGCGCTGAAGACCGATGCCGGCTCCGGCGCGCTGGAGCAGATGGTGCTGGCGGAATATTGCGCGCCGCATTTTTCAACCCATGTCCCGAAGCTGACGCGCGGCCTGCGCGCCAAGCTCGAGACGCTGATGGACGCGCTCAACGCGCAGTTCGGCACCGCGGCCGAATTCGACGATCCCAAAGGCGGCATCTTCCTGTGGGTAAAACTGCCGGACCATGTCGATACGCTAAAACTGTATCAAGCCGCGCTCACCGCCGGCGTCGCCATCAACCCCGGGCCGGAATGGTCGACCGACAAGTCCTATGCCGGCAGCCGGATGCGGCTCTGCTTCGCCAGCCCCTCCCATGACGAAATCCGCGAAGGCGTTGCCGTATTGGCCGAAATCTGCCGCCAGGAATTCGGCGTGCCCGCGCGCATCGCCAATGTGGCCAGGCACGCGCCGGCGTGAAGTAAGAGGTCCTCCACACGTCGTCCCGGCTCGTTGGCCGGGATGACGTGCCATACCTGCGGCCGGCTCAAACCGTACCGGCGATTCCTTCGACCAGATAGTCGGTGTGCTCGAGGAATGGGTCGTACAGGCCGGTGTCTTTGTCGGTGATCACCTTGCCGGTGTTGCTCTTGACCTGAGCGGTGAAGATCGGTTTTCCCGCCTTCAAGTCGGCGATCGCGGCCATGGCGGCGTTTCGGCCCGCTTCACTGGCACCGGCGCCGAAGGTCGTACTTGCCACCATGTCCTTGTCGTAACCGCCAATCACCATGTTGGGTAGTTTCTCGCCCTTGGCGATCAGACCGGCAAAGCCCTTGTAAATCGTCTCCCATTTGAGTTCGGCGCCAGTGATAAAGCCCTTCGGCGCGAGGTCGGCCTGGCTGGCGTTATGGCCACAGCTCTTCACACCGCGCTTCTCCGCGGTTTCGATCACGACTTTGGGACTGTCGATATGGCATGCAATGACGTCGCATCCGGCGTCGACCAACGCGTTCGCCCCCTCGGCCTCGCGCACCGGCAAAGACCAGTCGCCGGTGACGATCAACTGGACGGTGGCGTTCGGATTGACCTTGCGCGCGCCGAGCATGAATGAATTGACGTTTCGCAGCACCAGCGGGATCGGCTTTGCTGCGATGTAGCCGATCTTGTTGGATTTGGTCGAGAGCCCGGCTGCGATGCCGTTGACATAGTGTCCCTGATCCAGATAGCAGAAATATCCACCGAGATTGGCCGGATGCTTGTCGGCCGACCACAGCGTGGTCGGATGGCGGAATTCGATCTTGGGATATTTCTTCGCGGCATCCACCATGAACGGATTGAAATAGCCGAATGAGGTTGGAAACAGCAGTGTCGCACCGTCGATGTTGATCATCGATTCCATCGTCTTCTGCACCGCCACCGTCTCCGGCACGTTCTCTTCCTCCACGACCTTGACGCCTGGTATCGCCTTCAGCGCCTTGGCGGCAACGGCATGGGCCTGATTCCAGCCGTAGTCGGCGCGCGAGCCGACATAGACGATGCCGACGGTGATATCGGCCGCGCGGGCCGGGCCGACGAGACCAGAAAGCACGAACGGACTGGCGACGGCGCCGCCAATGAAGCTACGTCGGGTCAAAGAATGCCTGATCATGAACAAACTCCTTGATGGCCAAAAAGGTTTTGAAGGGCCCTGGCGGTCATTTCGCCGCCCGCGTCTTGCGTTTGGGCAGCCGCGCAACCTTTGACGGGCCGCGCATATCGGCGGCATCGGCGTAACGCGACAGCACCGCGCCGAGATCGAATGGCGCATCGCGGCCCTGATCGAGCAGCGCGCGATGCTCCACCGAACCGAGATGATGCTCCATGACCGCGACCGCGGCCTCGGCATCTCGCCCACGCAGCGCCGCGACGATTTCGCGGTGCTCGTTGACGGCGCAATCGGCGGAATGCGGACGACCATAAAGCGCCAGGATCAGCGAGCAGCGCGACACCACTTCGCCGAGATAGCGCCGCAGCAGCGCATTGCCGGCCATCTCGCCGAGTCGGGTGTGAAATTCGCCAGCCAACCGGATCGAGACCCGCGCCTCGCCGGCCTTGCGGGCCGCCTCTTCCTGGCGGACATGACCCTCCAGTTCGGCGCCGAACTCCGGACGCCAGCGAGCAATGACGAGGCGAACCACCTCACGCTCGAGCGTGCGGCGAACCTCGAACACCTCTTTTGCCTCTTCCAGGGTCGGCTTCGCCGTGGTCGCGGTGCGCCGCGGCGGGGCATCAACCAGGCCTTCGGACTGCAGATGGGCGAGCGCCGTACGAACCAGGGTGCGGCTCATTCCAAACCGGATGCCGAGTTCATCCTCGGGCAGCTTGGTACCCGGCGGCAACGCCTGCTCGATGATCGCCTGGCGCAACGCCTTGCAGGCAAAGTCGACGCGGCTGGATTTCTTGCTCATCCGGAAAAGCTCGCTGCGGCCGCTCGGCGGTGGTCGGCCTACCATTTCGCATACGATAATCCGAATTTTCGTACACAGAACGCGGCAATTTTAGCCGATGCGCTCGAATTAACGGCAGGACAGCGCACAAAGTTTGCGCTTCGATTATGCCGATAAAGCGGAAATAATCAGCGAGGCATCCACGGCTGACGGCTGTTTTCGTTGTTCGCCCCACGGTGAACCAAGCCGAGGTCGAGCCGGAAACGACGCCTGCAAAGCAAATCCTGTATACAAGATTTCGCTTTTGATTGAGGAACGAGGACAGGGCATGACCGAGACGGTCGTCACATTGAGACTGAACCAGCAGCAGCTGGAGCTGATGGATCGCACGATCGCGCAGGGTGTAGCGGCAGACCGCGTCGCGCTGGTCCGCCTAGCGCTGCGCGAATACGCAGCTGCCCGCGAGGCGGAAAAGGTGACGGAGCCCGCGCGATGACCGACCGCAAGGTGATTCTCGAAGTTGTGATGGAGCCAGGCACCGGCAAAGCGATCGAGCTGTTAAAGGGCCAGATCCTGCGCATCGAGCAGGTCGAAGGCGGCCAGTGCGCGGATTTCAACGCTTTCAATCTGCATGACTACAAGGAATTCATGCATTGCGGCCGGACCCGCACGGTGCATGGTTTCCATCCGACCACGGGAACCTTCCTGTGGTCGGCGCCGCCGCGTGAACGCGCCATGCTGTTCATTCTCGAAGACACCGTCGGCCAGAACGACGTGCTGTTTCCCCGCTGCAGCGCTTATGTCTATGAGGCCGCCTACGGCTTTGCCGTGCACACCAATTGCCATGACATCCAGGCCGAGGCCCAGCGCGAGTACGGCCTGACGCCAGACGACGTGCACGATTCCTTCAACCTGTTCATGTGCACCGGCGTCGATCAGGACGGCCATGCCTTCATGACCCGGCAGACCACCAAGCCCGGCGATCATGTCGACCTGCTGGCCCTGATGGACGTGCTGGCGGTACCCAATGTCTGCGGCGCCGACGTGATGAAGACCAGCAATTTCGCGCTCAAGCCACTCAAGCTGACGGTGTTTGCCGCCAGCGAGGCCGACCTTGCGCGCGTCCCCGGCACGCCGAAACTGGCCAGCCAGAGAACGCCGAAGGATTTCAGGAATTTTGCGATCAAAAGCGACCGGCCGCTGCGGCGCGATCCGACCTACAGGCCGGAATTCCCCAACACACCAATCCGGATCACCGAGCTGCCGGTGGCGCTGTCGCCGGAGGAAATCGCGATGTTCGACGCCGTGAAACGCCGTGACATTTACGGGGACGACGACGCCGCGGCGTTGCGCGACCTGCTGTTCTCATGGTGGGAAGAGCGCTTCCTGCAGGCCCATGCCGGCGCACCTTCGATCGAGAGCTCATGATGGACGCTATTTCCGACCAGACCGACGCCGATTCCGTGACGTTCGACTTCCGGACCCTGTCGGCACGCGACCGCTACAAGCTGATGATAGGCACAGTGGTACCGCGCCCGATCGCGCTGGTGACGACCGTCGACCTCGAGGGACGGGTCAACGCCGCGCCGTTCAGCTTCTTCAACTGCATGTCGGCGGATCCGCCGATCCTGGCGCTGGGCGTCGAAAATCATCCGGACATGTCGTTCAAGGACACCGGCCTCAACATCCGACTGACCGAGGTGTTCACGGTGAACATCGTGTCCCACGCCATCGCCGAGGCGATGCATATCTGCGCCGTGCCGTTCACGCCTGGGCGCGACGAACTCAAGGCGGCCGGCCTGACGGCGATGCCGGGCAAACTGGTGGCGTCGCCCTGGATCAAGGAGGCGCCCGCCGCGTTCGAGTGCCGCCGCCACGTCACCCTTGAACTCGGCAAATCGCGCCAGATCATCCTCGGTGAGATCGTGTTCGCGCATTACCAGCGCGACGTCATCGACGTCGAACGGATGCGGATCGATCCGGAAAAGCTCGACACCATCGCGCGTCTCGGGGGCAATACCTGCGCCACCATCCGCGACCGTTTTGAAATGACGACGCCAACGCTCGGGGATTTCGAGGCGAGTTGAGGGCTCGGCCTCATCCTGAGGAGCATCGCGAAGCGATGCGTCTCGAAGGATGGACGCAAGGGCTGTACCCGTGGCCATCCTTCGAGACGCCGCGCAAGAGCGCGGCTCCTCAGCTGGACTTTGGCCAAATTAGGCGGCGTATGCGAGTGCATTCTCCACGCGTCGCCAGATATGGCGGGGAATTTCCACACGGTCTCG